>JAYVXE010000337.1:0-13405 GCA_043785395.1 Burkholderiaceae bacterium
GACCAGTTCCCCAACATCGACTTTCCCGTCGTCGTCGTCACGACCGACTATCCGGGTGCAGCGCCCGAAATCATGGAAAGCGAGGTCACCAAGAAGATCGAAGAAAGCGTCAACACTGTTGCCGGCATCCATGCCCTGACCTCACGCAGCTACGAAGACCGCTCGATCGTGGTGATCGAGTTTCAATTGCACATCGATGGGCGCAAGGCCGCCGAAGACGTGCGTGACCGCATCTCAGCCATGCGCCCGCTGCTGCGCGCCGAGGTCAAGGAGCCACGGGTGCAGCGGTTTGACCCGACCAGCAGCGCTATTTGGTCGGTGGCGGTGCTCAGCGATGACAGTGCCACAGCGCCTCTGAGCGCGCTCGAACGCAGCAACTGGGCCGAGCAGGTGCTCAAAAAACGCTTGGAGAATGTGCGCGGTGTCGGTGCCATCAGTTTGGTGGGCAGCACCCGGCGCGAAATCAACGCCTATTTAGAGCCGCAAGCCCTCGAAGCCCATGGCGTCGGCGCAGCGCAAGTGGCCTCTGCGCTGCGCAGCGAAAACAATCAGTTCCCGCTAGGCGTCCTGCACTCCGCCGTCCAAGAGCAAGGGGTGACGTTGGATGCGCGCATCCAGCGTCCGGAGGACTTTGGCCAACTCATCGTGGCGCGCCAAGGCGCCAGCAACATCACGCTCGGACAGCTCAGCCGCATCCACGACGGCGCACAGGAAATCAACAGCTTGGCGCTGCGCAACGGCGTGCGCACGCTGCTGCTCAGCGTGCAAAAAGCGCAGGATGCCAACACCGTCCAAGTGGTTGAAGGGCTGCTCCAGTCGCTGGCAGCACTGGGGCCCGAACTGCCCCCGGGCGTGCGGCTGGAGCCGGTTTTTGACAGCGCGCGCACCATCCGCGTGTCGCTCGACAGCGTGCGCCGCACCTTGATCGAAGGCGCGGCGCTGACCATGCTGATCGTTTTCCTCTTTCTCAACTCCTGGCGCTCGACCGTGATCACCGGCTTGACCCTGCCGATTGCCTTGATCGGCACGTTCTTCTTCATGGACTTGCTCGGCTTTAGCATCAACATGATCACGCTGATCGCGCTCAGTCTGTGCGTTGGCCTGCTCATTGATGACGCCATCGTGGTGCGCGAAAACATCGTGCGTCACTTGCAAATGGGCAAGTCCCCCCACCGGGCGGCGCTCGAAGGCACGCAGGAAATTGGCCTGGCGGTGCTGGCCACCACCTTGTCGATTGTTGCTGTGTTCTTGCCGATGGGCTTCATGGGCGGCATCATTGGCAAGTTTTTCCACGACTTCGGCCTGACCATCGCTGCTGCCGTGCTGATCTCGATGTTGGTCAGCTTCACGCTCGACCCCATGCTGTCCAGCCTGTGGCACGACCCGGCCATCAAAACCTCTGAGCGTGCCCCGGCCAAGCGCAGCCTCTACAACCTGACACTGGGCCGCCTGACCAACCGCATTGAACAAGCCACCGAAACCCTAAGCGAGGTCTACCAACGGCTGCTGGGCTGGTCGCTGCGCCACCCGTTGGCGATCATCTTGCTCGGCCTGGCCGTCTTCGTCTCCAGCCTTGCGCTGGTACCGCTGCTGGGCTCGGAGTTCTTGCCCAAGGCCGATTTTTCCGAAACCACGATCAAGTTCCACACCCCGATCGGCTCTTCGCTGGAGCTGACCGAGGCCAAGGCGCGCCAAGTGGACACCGTGCTGCGCGCCATGCCCGAGGTGCGCAGCACACTCACAACCATCAACAGCGCCGAGGCGATCGGCAAGAGCTACGCCAGCGTCTATGTCCGCCTGGTCGAGCGCAAGCAGCGCGAGCGCGATGTGGAGCAGATTTCGGAGGCCTTGCGCGAGCGCCTGCGCCACATTGCGGGCATCACCGTCACCCACGTCGGCGTCCTCGACATAGTCAGCGCGGGCAAGCAAATTGAGTTCTCGCTGCAAGGCCCCAGCCTGAACGAGCTGGAACGGCTGACCGCCTTGGTCAACGAAAAAATGCAGGCCATCCCCGGCTTGGTTGACTTGGACACCAGCTTGAAGCAGCGCAAACCCGGCATAAGCATCAGCGTTAACCGCGCCGCTGCCGCCGATCTCGGCCTTGGCATGGCGCACATCGGCGGCGCC
This sequence comes from Burkholderiaceae bacterium, assembly GCA_043785395.1. GTDB lineage: Bacteria > Pseudomonadota > Gammaproteobacteria > Burkholderiales > Burkholderiaceae_C > JAGOEY01. Next base: position 2,128 of record JAYVXE010000337.1, read on the forward strand.
CTGCGTATCTTGATCGCCGGTGAGACCGTGGGCAGCTGGCGTGCGCCCGACGACAACACCTACGACATCAACCTGCGCTTAGCGCCCGAGGCGCGCAACAACCGGCACGACCTCACGCACCTGCCGTTTCACACCCGCACGGTTGACGGCCAAGCCGGCGTCGTGCGCCTGAACCAGTTGGCAACGCTGCACGAGAGCAGTGGCCCCAACCAAATCAACCGGCGCAACATGACACGCGAAGTCACGCTCACGGGCAACGTCCACCAGCGCTCGGCCGGCGAGGTCACAGACGACATACGCGAACAACTCGCGCAAATAACACTCCCGCCGGGCTACCGCTACCAGTTCATCGGCTCGGCCAAGAACATGGACGAGTCCTTGCACTACGCACTCTCAACCCTGGTGCTGGCCATCCTCTTCATCTACATGATCTTGGCCAGCCAGTTCAAGAGCTTCTTGCAGCCGTTGGCGCTGATGGCCGCTTTGCCGCTGGCGCTGCTGGGCGTGGTTCTGGCCTTGCTGATGTTTGGCTCGACGCTGTCGATCTTCTCCCTGATCGGCGTCATCATGCTGATGGGGCTGATTACCAAGAACGCGATTTTGCTGGTCGACCTCGCCAACCGCGTGCGCATTGACGAATACGCCCCCGACGGAACACTGCTGCGCGCCGGCCTGGCGCGCACGCCCGCCTTGCTGCTGGCCGCACGGGTGCGGCTGCGCCCCATCATGATGACCACTTTGGCCATGATTTTTGGCATGCTTCCCTTGGCCCTGACCTTTAGCGAGGGCTCCGAGCAGCGCGCCCCCATGGCCCAGGCGGTGATTGGCGGCGTCATCACATCCTCTTTGCTCACCCTGGTGGTGGTGCCGGTCGTCTACTGCTACTTGGACGACTTGAGCGCGTGGCTCCAGCGCCGCTTCAGCCGCATCAGCGACAGCAGCGACAGCAGCCACGAAAAGCCGCAGTGAAGCTTGGGGCGTGCGCAGAGTCTTCAAAGCGAGCAAGCGTGCTTGCTTAAATGAAAACAATCATTTATCTTCGCGGCCATGCCCCAAAAACCCGTGCCCCACGCCCCTGCTGCGCAGCTGCTTGTGGGCTCGGGCAGCACGGGTAGCACGGGTAGCACAGACAGCACAGACAGCACAGACAGCATAAGTGCCGTGCACGCGCGTGGTTGGGCGCGCAAGACAACCGCAACCGCAGCCAGCAGCAGCCACGACATTGCGGCCTCGGCGTGCATGCACCGTGGCCCGCCCCCTAGCATTTTGAGAGCAAGAACGCGTTGCGCTACAGCGTGGTGACGCAGGACATTTGAGCGTGAACAAAGCATTATTTTTATAGCATCAACCGCATGCTGTAGATAGATTTCAAATATAAACATCATTGAAAATGATATTTATATAGCCTTACCAGCTATTAAATTTACGTGGTTTGGCAGTTCCAGGCGTTTTATGGTCCATGGCCGGCAGGCCCAAGGAGTCCCGATGTACCAGTCCGTCTTTGCGCCCGCGCTCTTCCATGGCCAAGTGGTGCTGGTCACGGGCGGCGGCTCGGGCATTGGCCGCTGCACCGCCCACGAGTTGGCACGGCTGGGTGCGCAGGTGGTGCTGGTCGGGCGCAACCGCGACAAGCTGCAAGCCGTGCAAGACGAAATCCACGCCGACGGCGGCCAGGCCAGCTGGCACAGCTGCGATATCCGCCAAGAAGAGGCGGTGGCAGCGTTGGTGCAAACGGTGGTGGCCGCGCAGGGCCAGATCGACGGCCTGGTCAACAACGCCGGCGGCCAGTACATGGCACCGCTGGCAAAAATCTCGGCCAAGGGCTGGCAGGCTGTGTTGCACACCAACCTGAGCGGCGGCTTTTTGATGGCGCGGGAATGCTATGTGCAAAGCATGGCGGCACGCGGTGGGCGCATCGTCAACATCGTGGCCGACATCTGGGGCTCGATGCCCGGCATGGGCCACAGCGGCGCGGCCCGCGCCGGCATGGTCAGCCTGACCGAGACGGCGGCCCTGGAATGGGCCGCCCAGGGCGTACGCGTGAATGCTGTCGCGCCCGGCTACATCGCCTCCAGCGGCATGGACCATTACCCGCCCGAGGCCGCAGCGCATTTGCGCGCCATGCGCCAGACCGTGCCCTTGGGCCGCTTTGGCAACGAGGCCGAGGTCGCCGCAGCAATTGTGTTCTTGCTCAGCCCGGCGGCCAGCTTCATCAGCGGCAGCACGCTGCGGGTTGACGGAGCACGGCCCCAAACCCGTCTTGGCTGGCCGATGGCCGCACCCGATGCGCAGGCACGCCAACGCGCGGCGGTACGCCCGTTCGAGGGCTTTCACCGGGCGCAGCTGCCACGGGTTTTTCAAGAGCAAGAGCAAGATCAAAACCAAGACCACAGCGTGCCCTGAAGCACCCGCGCTGCGCTGTACCCACCGCCTCAGCCCCCCAAGAAAGACCTGCCATGCGTTTATTTGAGTCCCGCTGGAGTCCCGATTCACCCACCGCCCAGCAGCGCCGCAGCGCCATGCTGGAGCGGATTGCCGCCCTGCGCGCGCTGGAAGAGCGCGCCGCTGTAGCTTCGGCGCGGGCGCAGGCGGTGTTTGACAAGCGCGGCCAGTTGCTGCCGCGCCAGCGGATTGCGCTGCTGCTGGACGCGGGCACGCCCTGGCTGCCGCTGGCAACGCTGGCCGGCTACTGCCAAGACAACCCGGACCCGGCCCTGTCGGTGCCCGGCGGCGGCGTGTTGGCCGGTATTGGCTGGGTCAGCGGCGTGCGCTGCATGGTGGTTGCGAGCGACTCGGGCATCGACGCCGGTGCGATGCAGCCGATGGGGCTGGACAAAATGCTGCGCCTGCAAGAGCTGGCGCTGCACAATAAACTGCCCTTTGTCCATTTGGTAGAGAGCGCCGGCGCCAACCTGATGCGCTACCGGGTCGAGGGCTTTGTGCGCGGCGGCAGCCTGTTTCGCAACCTGGCGCGCTTGTCGGCCGCCGGGATTCCCGTGCTGACGCTGCAACACGGCTCGGGCACGGCGGGCGGTGCCTACATGCCCGGCCTGTCCGACGTGGTGATCATGGTGCGCGGGCGCTCACGCGCTTTTTTGGCCGGCCCGCCGCTGCTGCAAGCCGCAACCGGCGAGATCGCCAGCGAAGAGGAGCTGGGCGGCGCGCTGATGCACAGCACGCAATCAGGCCTGGGTGAGTACCTGGCCGAAGACGACGCCGACGCGATTGGCATGGCCCGCCAAGTGATCGCCCAGCTCGGCTGGAACGACACCGCCCCCGCACAGCCCGCAGCGACCTATGCGGCGCCGCGTTTTTCCAGCGAAGAGCTGCTCGGCCTGATGCCCGACGACGCACGCCAGCCGGTGGACATGCACGAGGTCATGGCGCGGCTGGCCGACGGCTCGGCGCTGCTGCCGTTCAAGCCCCTGTTCGGTGCTGCCACGCTGTGCGTGCAAGCGCGCATCGGCGGCCAGGCGGTTGGCTTCATCAGCAACAACGGGCCGATCGATGTGGCCGGTGCCAACAAGGCCACGCACTTCATCCAGTGGCTGTGCCAGCTCGGCCAGCCCCTGATTTACCTGCAAAACACCACCGGCTACATGGTCGGCAAAGACAGCGAGCAAGGCGGCATGATCAAGCACGGCAGCAAGATGATCCAGGCCGTCAGCAACGCCAACGTGCCGCAAATCACCATCCAATGCGGCGCCAGCTTTGGCGCTGGCAACTACGGCATGTGCGGGCGCGGCTATGCGCCGCGCTTCTTGTTCAGCTGGCCGAATGCCAAGACCTCGGTCATGGGCGCACAGCAAGCCGCACGCACGATGGAGATCGTCAGCGCAGCGGCGCTGGCGCGCAAAGGCCAAACCGTTGACCCCGCACAGGCGCAGGCCCAGTACGACCAGATCGTGCAGATGTTCGAGGCCCAGGCCGACGCCTTCTACACCAGCGGGCTGATGCTTGACGACGGCGTGATCGACCCCCGCCACACGCGCGAGCTGCTGATCCAGTGCCTGACGCTGTGCACCCAAGCACAGGTGCGCCAACTGCGGCCACTGCAATTTGGCGTAGCCCGGATGTAGCGGCCCGGATGTAGCCGCCCGGCGTGATCCCCCACCTTCACCAGGAGACCTGCCCATGCACTTCAGCCACGAGCACCAAGCCATCCAGCGCACGCTCAAGCGCTTTATCGACGAAGAGATCAACCCCCATGTCGACGCCTGGGAGGCGGCCGAAATTTTCCCCGCGCACCAGGTCTTCAAACGCCTGGGCCAGCTCGGCCTGCTCGGGCTGACCAAGCCCGAGGCCTTTGGCGGTGCCGGGCTCGACTACTCCTACGCGCTGGCCATGGCCGAGACCCTGGGCCACATCAACTGCGGCGGCGTGCCGATGGCGATTGGCGTGCAAACCGATATGTGCACGCCGGCCTTAGCGCGCTTTGGCAGCGACGCCCTGCGCCAAGAGTTTTTGGCCCCGGCCATTGCCGGCGACCAGGTTGGCTGCATCGGGGTCTCCGAGCCGGGTGCCGGCAGCGACGTGGCCGCCATCCAAAGCACGGCACGCAAAGACGGCTCCGACTACCTGATCAGCGGCCAGAAAATGTGGATCACCAACAGCTTGCAGGCCGACTGGATGTGCATGCTGGTCAACACCGGCGACGGCCCGGCGCACAAGAACAAAAGCCTGCTGATGGTGCCGCTGCGCGAAGGGCGCAACGGCCAGCTGAGCCCAGGCATCGAAGTGGCGCAAAAAATCCGCAAACTTGGCATGCACGCCAGCGACACCGGCCTGCTCTACTTCGACAACGTGCGGGTGCCGCAGCGCAACTGCATTGGAGCCGAAGGCCAGGGCTTCATCTACCAAATGCAGCAGTTCCAAGAAGAGCGCCTGTGGGCGGCGGCGAGCGGCTTGCAGTCGCTGGAGAAAACCATCCAATCCACCATTGACTGGGCCCAGCAGCGTGCCATGTTTGGCGCCACGCTGGCCGACCAGCAATGGGTGCAGTTCAAGCTGGCCGAGCTGCAAACCGAGGTTGAAGCCCTGCGCGCCCTGACCTACCGCGCCTGCGATCTCTACACCGAGGGCCAAGACGTGCTGCAACTGGCCTCGATGGCCAAACTCAAATCCGGGCGCTTGAGCCGCCAGGTCGCCGACACCTGCTTGCAGTTTTGGGGCGGCATGGGCTACACCTGGGACAACCTGGTGGCACGCAAATTCCGCGATGGCCGCCTGGGCTCGATCGGCGGCGGTGCCGACGAGGTGATGCTCGGCATCATCGCCAAGACCATGGGCATCGCGCCCAAAAAACAACGCTAACGGCCATGCACAGCCCAAGCCCCCCGAACGACAAATCCACGCCGCGCAATGTGCGCGCAGCCCCCAGTGCACCCGTGGATCTGGCGCTACCAGGCCACCAGGTGCGCCCCCTTGAGGGGGAAGCGCCGCAGGCGCTTCGGGGGTGGGTCAATCAAGGACCACACATGAAACGAATCTTGGTGGCCAACCGGGGCGAAATTGCGCGGCGCATCATCCACACCGCGCACGCCATGGGACTGGAGACGGTGGCGGTCTACTCCGAGGCCGACGCTGGCGCACAGCATGTCCGGGAGGCCGGTTGCGCCTTCGCACTCGGTGGCCAGCACGCCGCCGACAGCTACCTGCGCATAGACAGGCTGCTAGCCGCCGCGCAGGCCACCCAGGCCGACGCCGTCCATCCCGGCTACGGCTTTTTAAGCGAAGACCCCGACTTTGCCCAGGCCGTGGCCGACGCCGGACTGTGCTGGATTGGCCCGCCCGCAGCCGCCATCCGGGCGCTTGGCAGCAAGGCATCGGCCAAAACGCTGGCGCTGGCGCACGGCATACCCTGCTTGCCCGGCTACGCTGGCGCCGACCAAAGCCTGGCGCGCTTTCACCTTGAGGCCGAGCGCCTTGGCTACCCGCTGATGGTCAAGGCGGTGGCCGGTGGCGGTGGCCGAGGCATGCGGCTGGTGCAGGCGGCGGGCGAGCTGGCGCAGGCACTGCACAGTGCCAGCGCCGAAGCCCTGGCCGGTTTTGGCAATGCAGCGCTGCTGATCGAGCGGGCGCTGCGCAACCCGCGCCATGTCGAGCTGCAAATCTTTGCCGACCAGCACGGCCAGTGCATCCACCTGGGCGAGCGCGATTGCTCGGTGCAGCGGCGCCACCAAAAAATCATCGAAGAAGCGCCCAGCCCCGCGCTCAACGCCGCGCTGCGCGAACGCATGGCCAGCTGCGCCGTGGCGCTGGCGCAGGCTGCGGGCTATGTCGGCGCTGGTACGGTGGAGTTTTTGCTCGAAGGCGATCAGTTCTTCTTGATGGAGATGAACACCCGCCTGCAAGTCGAGCACCCGGTCACCGAGGCGCTGACCGGGCTAGACCTTGTCGAGTGGCAAATCCGCATCGCCCGTGGCGAGCCGCTGCCGCTTGCGCAGGCGCAAATTCAGTGGCGCGGCCACGCCATCGAGGTTCGGCTCTGCGCCGAAGACGCCCACTTCACGCCGCACAGCGGCCAGCTGCTGCACCTGGCGCTGCCAGACGCGGCGCAGTTCTGCCAGCCCATCGGCAGCCCGCAGCAGGCCAGCCTGCGCTGGGACCACGCGGTGGAGGTCGGCCTCGAAGTCACGCCCTACTACGACGCCCTGCTCGGCAAGCTGATCGTCCACGCCGCCAGCCGCGAGGCCGCCATCGACCACCTGGTGCAGGCCCTGGGTCAGACCGAGCTGCTGGGCCTGCCGACCAACCGCGCCTTTTTGGCTGCCTGCTTGGCCCATCCACAGTTTCGCGCCGGGCAAGCGCAGGTGGATTTTCTGGCAACGCAGGCCGATGTCTTGCGCGAGGAAATACTAAAACAAGAGCAAACTATGCATGCCAGCTGTGCCACAGCCATTGTTTTTTCACCAAAAAATTACCCGCAAACCCTGCCCTACCCCTTTCCCCGCCCGCTGCGACTGCAACACCACACGCAGCTCCACCAACTGCTGCTCTGCGAGCTCGGCGCCGGCCACTGGCGGCTTGAGTGCCGCGCCGTCGACGCGCAGCCGGCCCGCACACACGCGCTCCAACTCCGCTGCGGCGGCCCCCGCACGGTGCTGTGCACGCTTGACGGCGTCACCCGCCAGGTTCGCCTGCTGCGCTTGCCAAGCTTGCCAAGCCTGGGCCAGCCACCGCGCTGGCATTTGCAAAGCGGCTCTGTCGACTGGTGGCTGGACGACCTCTCGCACCTGGCCCGCAACACCGCAACCACGCAAGCCGCGCACGCCACCGAGCTGCGTGCGCCCTTCAATGGCCGCGTGCTGGCCATCCACGCCGTCGTCGGCCAGCCGCTGGCAGCGGGCGAGAGCGCCGTCGTGCTGGAGTCGATGAAGCTGGAGCACAACCTGGCCAGCAGCAGCGCGGCCAGCGTCGCCGAAGTGCTGGTCAGCTGCGGCCAGCAAGTCGCACCGGGCCAGCTGCTGCTGCGCTTGGCGCCCATCCCCGAGCCCAGCCCCATTGCAAAGGATCGCCATGCCGACGACCCCACACGCTAACGCCCCCGGCGCCGACCTCCAAGCCGAGTGCGCCGCCCTGAGCGACACCGTAGAGCGCTTTGCCCGCAGCGAGATTGCCCCCTACGTCACCGAATGGGACGCCGCTGGCCAATTCCCGCGCGCCCTCTACCGGCGCGCCGCCGCCCTCGGCCTGCTCGGCCTGGGCTACCCCGAGGCTTACGGCGGCAGCCCCGCGCCACTGCGCCTGCGCCTGGCCATGTCGGTGGCGCTGTGCCGCTTTGGTGCCAGTGGCGGCGTCCTGGCCAGCCTGCTGTCACACAACATCGGCCTGCCGCCGGTCATCGCCCTGGGCAGTGCCGCCGTCAAACAAGAGGTGGTGCCCGGCGTGCTGGCGGGCGAAAAAATTGCCGCCCTGGCCGTGACCGAGCCCGGCGCCGGCTCCGACGTGGCCGCGCTGCGCACCCGCGCACGGCGCGACGGCGACGACTATGTGCTGGACGGCGAGAAAACCTTCATCACCTCGGGCCTGCGCGCCGACTGGATCACGGTCGCGGTGCGCACCACCGAGCCCGCCCATGAGAACAGCCACCACAGCCACAGCCACAGCCACAACAGCCGCGACGGTGCCGACACCAGCCTGCTGGGCGCGCCTGGCGCGGCCGGCATCTCGCTGCTGCTGGTGGCGGGCAACAGCCCCGGCCTGTCGCGCACGCCTTTGCAAAAAATGGGCTGGCACTGCTCCGACACCGCGCACCTGCACTTCAACCAGGTGCGCGTGCCCGCACGCTACCTGCTGGGGCAAGAGGGCAAAGGCTTTCGCGCCATCATGGGCAACTTCAACGGCGAGCGCCTAGGCATTGCGGCCGCCGCCCTCGGCTTCAGCCAAGCCTGCTTTGACGAAGCCCTGGCCTGGGCCCAGCAACGCACGACTTTTGGCTCCGCCCTGGTCCGCCACCAAGTGATTCGCCACAAACTGGCCGACATGCAAATGCGCATGGCGTCCACCCGCGCCTGGCTCGACGCGCTGGCCGCAGCGTCCGAGGCGTCCGAGGCGAGCAATGCAGCTGACACCGCTTGCGCCCCGGCCCCGCCTGACCCGGAATGGATCGCCCAGGTCTGCCTGCTCAAGAACCACGCCACCCAAACCATGCAGTTCTGCGCCGACCAGGCGGTACAGATTCTGGGCGGCATGGGCTATATGCGCGGCACCGTCAGCGAGCGCATCTACCGCGAAGTCAAGGTCTTGATGATTGGCGGCGGTGCCGAAGAAATCATGAAAGAGCTGGCCGCCAAGCTCTACCGGTTCTAAGCCAGGCGCCAAAGCCCACAAGCATGCAGACTCATTGAATTGATAGCTGCTACCGCATGAATCATCTTAATTTAACAATGTTTTATACGTAAAACGTATGTTTTTAATGCGCTTACAGCTATTAAAAACAAAGTTCTCAAACGCCACGCCCGCCAAGGCAAGAAAGCCCGCTATGACCAGCACCAGCCACCACGACCTTGCCATCATCACCTGCGCCATCACCGGCGTGCTGACCGACCCGCAGCAACACCCGGTGCCGGTCACGCCCGCGCAGCTGGCGCAAGAAGCCCGGCGCGCCCAGGACGCCGGCGCCTCGGTGCTGCATGTGCACTTTCGCCAACAAAGCCCAGGCCGTGGCCACCTGCCGTCCTGGCAGCCCGAGGTCGCGCGCGACTGCGTGCAGGCGATGCGCCGAGCCTGCCCGGACATCATCATCAACCAGACCACCGGCGTCGTCGGCCCCGACTACCAAGGCCCGCTCGACTGCCTGCGCGCCACCCGGCCCGAGATGGCGGCCTGCAACGCCGGCTCCCTCAACTACCTCAAAGTGCGCGCCGATGGCCGCTGGGCCTGGCCGCCGATGCTGTTCGACAACCTGCCCGACAAAGTCAAAGACTTTATCGACGTGATGGCCCAAACCGGCACCCGGCCCGAATTCGAGTGCTTTGACGTCGGCATCGTGCGCTCGGTTGCGATGTACGTGCAAACCGGCCTGTACCCGCACCTGCCCGCCTACAACTTCGTCATGGGCGTGGCCTCAGGCATGCCCGCCGACGCAGACTTACTGCCCATCCTGCTCAAGCTCAAACTGCCCGACGCCCCCTGGCAAAGCACCGTCATCGGCCGCGCCGAAATATGGCCAGTACACCGCCGCACGGCCGAGCTGGGCGGCCATCTGCGCAGCGGACTGGAAGACAGCTTCTACCTGCCCGACGGCAGCAAAGTGACCTCCAACGCGCCCCTGATCGACCAACTGGCGCAGTACGCGCACGCCGCCGGGCGCAGCGTGGCCTCGCCCCAAGAAGCACGCCAACTGCTGGGACTGGCAAGCCCCCCCAACCCTGACTACCATGCACAGGACAAGCACCCCGAACGATAAAACCACAGCACGAAACAAGCACACCGCCCCCAGTGCCCCCGTAGATCTGGCTCTGCCAGGCCACCGGGTGCGCCCCCTTGAGGGGGGAGCGCCGCAGGCGCTACGGGGGTGGGCCAAGTTCACCAGGCCACCGGGTGCGCCCCCTTGAGGGGGCGAGCGCCGCAGGCGCTACGGGGGTGGGCCACGTTACGCCAGCCGTCCAGCCGTCAGCCGCAGCACGCGGTCGCAGCGGCGCGCCAACGCCTCGTCGTGGGTGACCATGACAAAGGCCGTGCCGTGGGCCCGGGCCAGCTCCAGCATCAGCGCAAAAACGCCGTCGGCGCTGCTGCGGTCGAGGTTGCCGGTCGGCTCGTCGGCCAGCACGCAGGCCGGGCGGGTGACCAGCGCACGCGCAATCGCAACCCGCTGGCGCTCGCCGCCCGACAGCTCGGCCGGGCGGTGCTGGAGGCGCTCGCCCAGACCGACAGCCTCCAGCATCTGGCGCGCCGCCGGCTCCCACTGCGCAGGCGCGGCGCGGCGGATGCGCAGCGGCATGCCGACGTTGTCGAGCGCGCTGAATTCAGGCAGCAAATGGTGGAATTGGTAGACAAAACCCAGGTGCTGGTTGCGCAGTTGGCCCTGCTGCGCAGCGTCAACTTCGGCCAGGTTTTGGCCCAGCAAGACGACACTGCCAGCGCTGGGGGCGTCGAGCCCGCCCATGGCGTGCAGCAAGCTGCTTTTGCCCGAGCCCGAGGCGCCCACAATGGCCAGGGTTTCGCCAGCGTAGACGTCCAGATCAACGCCGTGCAAGACCGTCAAATCAACCCATCCCTCGTTGAAGCGCTTGCCCAGGCCGCGTACTTGCAGCACCACTTTTTTCCCAATCTCACTCATAACGCAAGGCCTCCGCCGGGTTGACGCGGCTGGCGTGCCAGCTGGGGTACAGGGTTGCCACAAAGGACAAAACCAAAGAAATCAGCGCAATCGGCACAATGTCCGAGCGCAGCGGCTCGCTCGGCATGCGGCTGATGAGGTAGATATCTTTGGGCAAAAAGCTGGCGTTGAGCAAGCGCTCCAGCGCGGGCACGATCACGTCGATATTCAGGGCGATGCCCAGCCCGAGCAACAGTCCCGACAGCGTGCCGATCACGCCGACCATCGCGCCCTGCACCATGAAAATACCCATGATGCTTTTCGGGCTGGATCCGAGCGTGCGCAAAATCGCGATGTCGGCGCGCTTGTCGGTCACTGTCATCACCAGCGTGCTGACCAGGTTGAAGGCCGCCACCGCAACAATCAGCGTCAGGATGATGAACATCATGCGTTTTTCGAGCTGCACGGCTGAAAACCAGGTCTTGTTCTGACGTGTCCAGTCACGAATCAGCAAAT
>JAYVXE010000338.1:0-4267 GCA_043785395.1 Burkholderiaceae bacterium
CCCTGGTCGCGCTATTTCTCCTTGCCGTACTGGGTCTACGGTCTGCGAAAAAATGCCTGCCCAGGACAGTTTTGCGTAAATCTGCGTTGAATTGGATTCATGGGTTTCGTGCTGGCAAGGGGCTTTTTCTACGGCTTGCTTGCCACGACACTAGGCCGCATGTTTGCATAAGTTCAATGGTTTTTTCTATAGGAATTTTTTTATGTCTATTCCCGCATTCGGTCTTGGGACTTTTCGCCTGCAAGGCCAGGTCGTGATTGACGCCGTTCGCAGCGGCATCGAGGTTGGTTACCGCCATATTGATACCGCCCAAATCTACGGCAACGAGGCCGAGGTTGGCCAGGCCATCGCGGCCAGCGGCGTGGCACGCTCTGGACTTTTTGTCACGACCAAAATATGGACCGACAGCCTGGGCGCTGACGCCGTGTTGCCGAGTCTGCGCCAGAGCTTGGCGCGATTGCGGCTAGAACAGGTGGACTTGACCCTGATCCACTGGCCATCGCCGGGCAACCAAGTGCCGCTGGCGCACACCTTGCAGGCCTTGGTGCAGGCGCAGGCTCTGGGTTTGAGCCGCCGTATCGGGGTGTCCAACTTTACCGTGGCGCAGTTGCAACAGGCGATTGACGCGGTCGGCGCCGCCGCCATTGCCACGCTGCAAATCGAGATCCATCCGTTCTTGCAAAACCGCAAAGTGGTCGACTTTGCCCGTAGCCAAGGCATCCACCTCACGGCCTACATGCCCTTGGCCTACGGCCAGGTGCTGCGCGACCCACTGTTGCAAGGCATTGCCGCCGCCCATGGCGCGACGCCAGCGCAGGTGGCGCTGGCGTGGTCACTGCAACAAGGCTTTGCTGTGATCCCGTCGTCGACCCAGCGCGCCAACCAGCTCGCCAACCTGCAGGCACAAGCCCTGAAGCTGAGCCCCGAGGAGATGGCGCAAATCGCCACCTTGGAGCGTGGCCAGCGGCTGGCCAATCCCGATTTTTCGCCCGCCTGGGATTGAGCCTGGACGCCGCCGTGCCGCCGCGCTGTGACCAAGCGCGCAAGGGCCGAGAAAGGCCTCGCCTTTGCGGCACAATTCCCCCCCATGATGAATCAGTTGCTCATAGCAGGTGGCGGAATTGGTGGGCTGGCGGCGGCGCTGGCCGGTGCCCGGGCCGGTTGGCAGGTGCGCTTGTGGGAGCGTGCGCAAACGGTAAGCGAGGTTGGGGCCGGTATTCAAATGGGCCCCAACGTCACGCGGATCTTGCACAGCTGGGGTTTGACGCCGGCGCTGAACGCGGTGGCGGCATTCCCCGACCGACTGCAGGTGCGCAGTGCACTCTCGGGCCGCACGCTGGGCGTGCTGCCGTTGGGGGCGCGCACGGTGCAGCGTTACGGCGCACCGTACGCCACCATCCACCGTGCTGATTTACAGCAGATGCTGCTTCAGGCGGTGCACCAGCATGGTGCGGTTGATGTTTTTTTGGGCCGCAACTTGCAGCGCTTTTCGGACGATGAGACCCTGGGCGTGACCCTGAATGACCAGCGCGGCAAGCAAATGCAGGGCGAGGTGCTGGTCGGCGCCGATGGCTTGTGGAGCCAGGTGCGCCAGCAGTTGCTGGGGGATGCTGCGCCCCAACCCACCGGGCATCTGGCCTACCGCGCCTTGGTGCCGCAAAGCAGCTTGACGGCGGCGCTGCGCAGCCAGCAGGTGACGATTTGGCTGGGGCCGCAGCTGCATGTGGTGGCCTACCCGGTGTGCGGTGGCAACGCCCTCAATGTGGCCGCCTTTGTGCAGGGCCAGGTGCCGGCGGGCCTGGATGCTTGGGACAACGAAACCTCGGCGGCAGAGTTGCGGACTGCGCTGTCGGGCACCCATGCTGAGCTGCAAGATTTGTTGCAGGCGGTGCCAGATTGGCGGCTGTGGGTGATGAATGCGCGCGCACCGATGCGCAGCGCCGACGAGATGGCGCAGGGCCGGGTGGCCTTGCTGGGCGACGCAGCCCATCCGATGAGTCCGTATTTGGCCCAAGGTGCGGGCATGGCGATCGAAGATGCCGCTGCGCTGGCACAGGTGCTGAACATGGACGCGATCGAGGTCTCGCTGCGGCTGCGCCGCTACGCCCTGAGCCGTTGGCAGCGCTGCGCCCGGGTGCAGTCGCGGGCAGCGCGCAACGGCCTTATCTTTCATGCCCAAGGGCCTTTGCGCTGGGGCCGTGACGTGTCGCTGCGACTGCTCGGCGAGCGCTTGCTGGACCTGCCTTGGCTGTATAGCGGGGTTTGAGACGGCGGGTTTGAGGTGGCCGGGTGGATGCTTGCGTTTATCCTGCGCGCCGCTAGAACGCAGCCAGCAGCTTAATGGCCTTGGCGGCCTTGGTGGCACACAGAAGTACCGCTCCTATCGGACAAACACCGGCAACCCTGCAAAAAGCCGGTGCAAGCAACCAAAACTTAACGAACCACGATCACGACCCTGCGGTTGAGCGCTTCTTTGGTGTTGTCGGGGGTTGGGGTGGCAAGTTCACGCTCACCCCGCCCAACTGCCTCAATGCGCTCAGGCGGGAAGTTGTGGTCGATATACATCTGGCGCACCCGCTGGGCGCGGCGCAGCGACAGTTGGTCATTCACCATCTCGGCGCCATGGCTGTCAGTGTGGCCCGTGATGAGCAAGTCGCCACCGATGCGTTGCTGCGCCTGCCCTAGCGTCATCTTGAAATTGGCCTCGGACTCAGGCGTCAACTGCATGGTGCCGGACTGGAAAAAAAGTACCAAGGTATTCGGCGGCAAGGGCGCTGCGGAAAACAAAGGGGCGAAATTTTTATGAACTTCTTCGTGGGTACTTTGGTCGAGTTGCGGCGGGCTATCGACGTCCACCACAAAACGCTGCAAGGGTGTCTCTAGCTTCTGGGTATGGTTGCCGGTCGTGACGTTGACGGCCGAGGCCGAGCCGTCGGCTTGTGGCAACAAAAGCACATGGGTGCGTGGTGGCTTGGCGCAGCCGACCAATAGCACGCAAAGCAGCGCGATGGGCACAGTTTTGAGCGATGTTGACAAAAATGGGTTCATGGGTTGCTCTCCTCTGGTCCGTCCACTTGCACGATGAAATCGGTACCGAGAATGCCAATGGTGGAAGTTGGCGTGGTCACTTTTATCGAACTAGGCTCAGTTTTCCCTATAAGCCCGGTCAGCATGCGCATGGAGCCATGTAGCAAATGCACGAAAAGGGAGCCCTCTTGCGTTGTTGCCACATAGCTGAAACTGCGCAAATCAAGTTGGCTGTTGGCACCCAGTACCAGCGTCGTGCCGTCGCGCAGGACCAGGCTGGCAGCGCTTTCGGCACCGGTTTGGAGGCGGTCCTCCACTTGGACGGCGTCGCCCGACAGCAATGGCCGCTGTTCTCTGCCCTGGCTGGCAGCGACGTGGCCACGGACTATTTTCATGGTGCCGATTCGGCTGGCCTCAGCCGCGTCTTGTGCCTGAGCCAAGCCGGGTAAGACCAAAAACAGGGCTGCGTAAAAGAACGCTAACAAGGTCTTCATGGATTGGCTCCAAGTGGGTGGTGCTAATGGGTTCAAAACTAACAGAACTTACGCCAAATTATCCTGGCTAGGCATTTTTCCGCAGACAGTAGATCCTGGTACGGCAGAAAAAAACGACGCCAGGGCGATTTTGCGCAAGTCCCAACTAAGCGTAAACCCGATATTGTGTCGCCAGGTCGTGCTGGAGTCAAACACATCTGGGCGAGATTGCATCGGTTTTGCAAAAAATTGTGCGGCGCGGCCCTGCCCGGGCGTCGTTTTAACTGTCATGCATGGGCCAAGCACCACCGCGCAGCGAGACGAGCGCGCCGCCCCCAGTGCACCCGTGGATCTGCTCTGCCAGGCCACCGGGTAGCGCCCCCTTGAGGGGGCAAGCGCCGCAGGCGCGACAGGGGTGGTCTAAGTTCACCGCGCCACGAGACGAGCGCGCCGCCCCCAGTGCACCCGTGGATCTGCTCTGCCAGGCCACCGGGTAGCGCCTCCTTGAGGGGGCGAGCGCCGCAGGCGCGACAGGGGTGGTCTAAGTTCACCGCGCCGCGAGACGAGCGCGCCGCCCCCAGTGCACCCGTGGAGCTGGCTCTGCCAGGCCACTGGGTGCGCCCCCTTGAGGGGGCGAGCGCCGCAGGCGCGACAGGGGTGGTCTAAGTTCACCGCGCAGCGAGACGAGCGCGCCGCCCCCAGTGCACCCGTGGAGCTGGCTCTGCCAGGCCACTGGGTGCGCCCCCTTGAGGGGGCGAGCGCCGCAG
>JAYVXE010000339.1:0-4267 GCA_043785395.1 Burkholderiaceae bacterium
GCGGCCTACAGGCGCAGCTCCAGGCCTCGTGCTGCACGCCTGCGCCGGTGCAACTGTCCGTGCAGCCGCGCTGGGGCGGCCTGCGAATCACCGTGGGCGACAGCCAAAGTCACTGGCCGGCGGCATTGCTCAGCGGCCTGGGCACGCCCTGGAACACCTTGCAAGCGCAGGGCCAGCTGGTGCTGGCCAGCCAAGCCCTGTCCTTCGAGTGGGCGCAGGGCCGGTTGCTGGTGGGCGGCCAAGCCAGCCTTGAGGCCTTGCAAATGTCCTCCAAGCTGTCGACCTTGCAACCCATGGGCAGCTACCGCCTGCGCTTTGACGGCGGCCCCGTGCCCACGCTGCAACTGGCAACCATCGACGGCGCACTGCAACTCAGCGGCAGCGGCAGCTGGGTTGGTTCGCGCCTGCGTTTCACCGGTGAAGCCAGTGCCGCGCCTGAGCGTGAGGCCGCTTTGTCCAACCTTTTGAACATCATTGGTCGGCGCGCTGGCGCCCGCTCCATCATCACCTTAGGCTAAAGCTCCGCATGCAAAAACTGTTTCGCCGCCGCCTGCGCGCCGCAAGTATTTCTATAGCAATAAGCGCTTATGCAGTAAGCGCTAGCAGCATTTTATATGCACAAACCATCACCACCGAGCGCGCCGCCAACAGCGCCAGCGTGCGCCCCGGCGAGCCGGTCACGCTGAACTTCAACAACGCCGAAATCGAAGCCGTGGCCCGCACCATGGCCACCATCACCGGGCGCAACGTGGTGGTGGACCCGCGCATCAAGGGCAACATGACCCTGCTGAGCGAAAGGGCCATTGCCCCGAGCGCTGCGTTCGACCAGTTCTTGGCCACGCTGCGGCTACAGGGCTTTGCCGTGGTCGAGAGTGCCGGGCTCTACAAAGTGGTGCCCGAGGGCGATGCCAAACTGCTCGGCGGCAACGTCAGCCACTCCAGCAGCGAGACCGCCGCCAGCAGCGGGGCTGGCGGCAACCGGATCGTGACGCAGATTTTTCGGCTCAACTACGAGTCGGCCAACAACCTGGTGCCGGTGCTGCGCCCGCTGATCGGCCCCAACAACACGCTCAACGTCAACACCGGCACCAATTCACTGGTGATCACCGACTACGCCGACAACCTGCAACGCTTGGCGCGCATCATTGCCGCGCTCGATGTCTCGAACGCCAGCGATGTCGAGGTGATTACGCTCCAGCACGCGATTGCCTCCGACCTGGCACCGCTGGTGCAGCGCCTGATCGAGCCCGGCAGCAGCAGCGGGCCACCCAGTGCACCGGGCCAGACCGACAGCACGTTCAAGACCACGCTGATCGCCGAGCCGCGCAGCAACGCCCTGGTGCTGCGCGCGGCCAACCCGGCGCGCGTCGCCCTGGTCCGCGCCTTGGTCGCCAAGCTCGACCAGCCGACCGCCCTCGGCGGCAACGGCGAGGCCGGCAATATCTATGTGGTCTACCTGAAGAACTCGGACGCCACCCAACTCGCCGTGACCCTGCGCGCCGCCATGGGCGCCAACACCGGCAGTGCGCCCAGCAGCAGCCCGGCCGCCAGCAGCAGCAACCTGACGAGCAGCCTGGGCAGCAGCAACAGCCTGGCCGCCAACGCCGGCCTAGGCCAAGGCAGTAGCAACCTGGCCAGCAACAGCAACCAGCCGTCCACGGGCGGCCAAATCCAGGCCGACCCGGCCGCCAACGCCCTCATCATCACGGCCTCCGCCCCCCAGTACCGCCAGCTGCGCGCCGTCATCGACCAGCTCGATGGCCGCCGCGCCCAGGTGCTGGTCGAGAGCCTGATTGCCGAGGTGAATGTGGAAAAAGCCGCGCAATTTGGCATCCAATGGCAGAGCCTGCTCGGTCAAACCGGCAACCTGATTGGCATCGCCGGCAGCAACTTCAGCGTCGGCGGCGCCAACCTGTTCGACCTCGCCGCCGGGATTTACGCCAAAAACTACACGCCACGCCCTTCGGCGGGCTTTAACGCCGGGCTGGCCGCAAAACACAACGGCGAGTACGTGCTGGGTGCGCTGGCCAACTTGCTTCAGTCCAGCGGCGACGGCAACGTGCTGTCCACCCCGAATCTGCTGACGCTGGACAACGAAGAGGCGAAGATTTTGATCGGCGAAAACGTTCCCTTCGTCACCGGCTCTTACTCCAGCAGCGGCGGCGGCAGCAACAGTGTCAACCCGTTCACCACGGTCGAGCGCAAAGACGTCGGCCTGACGCTGCGGGTGAAGCCGCAAATCAACGAAAACGGCACCGTCAAACTGGTGCTCTACCAAGAGACCTCGGCCGTCAAGGCGGGCACCGAAAAAGACCCGAACGGCCCAACCACAACCAAACGCTCGATCGAATCGACCGTGCTGGTCGAGGACGGCTCAATCGTCGTCATCGGCGGCCTGCTGCAAGACCAGTACAGCGGCAATGAACAAAAAATTCCCTACCTGGGCGATATTCCCGTGCTCGGTGCGCTGTTTCGCAGCGACACCCGGATTCGCAAAAAAACCAACCTGATGGTGTTTTTGCGCCCCGTCGTGGTGCGCGACGCCAACGCCAGCAGCCAACTATCGATGGACCGCTACGCGCAGATGCGCAGCATCCAGCAAAACGCCCAGCCCGTGCCCAGCAGCACCGTGCCCATCAACAGCGCACCGCTGCTGCCAGCCCTCGGCGCAGCAACACCCGCCGAGCAGCCGCTGGGCAGCGCCACCCCAGCCGCGCCAGCCGCCCAAACCAGCCCAGTGACCAGCCCAGCAGCCACCAGCACCGAGCCCAGCCCGGAGCGCCTGCGCCCAGTCGCCGAGACCGACCCGCTCTGGCGCTAAGCCACCCCACACCCGCCTGCCGCATGCGCTACCCCCTGCCCTACGCCTTCGCCCGCACCCATCAACTGTTGCTGACCGAGGACGGCGACCACGCCGTGCTGTGGCACGGCCCCGCACCCGACGCCAGCGCGTGCAGCGAAGTCATGCGCCGCTACAGCGTCACCGCTTGGCAGGCCAGCGACGCCCCAACACTGGCCCAGCGCATCAGCGCCGCCTACGCGCAGGGCGAATCCAGTGCGGCGGCGGTGGTCAACGAAGTGCAAGACGACGCCGACCTGTCGCGCATGATGCAAGAGCTGCCCGCCGTCGAAGACCTGCTGGAGTCGGCCGGCGACGCGCCCATCATCCGCATGCTCAACGCCCTGCTGACGCAGGCCGCGCGCGATGGCGCCAGCGACATCCACATCGAACCGTACGAGCGCCATTCCAGCGTGCGCTTTCGGGTCGATGGCACGCTGCGCGAAGTGGTGCAGCCGAACCGCGCGCTGCATGCCGCGCTGATCTCGCGCCTGAAGATCATGGCCGAGCTGGATATTTCAGAGAAGCGCCTGCCGCAGGATGGCCGCATCTCCTTGCGCATCGGTACCCGCGCGGTCGATGTGCGTGTGAGCACCTTGCCCAGCGCGCATGGCGAGCGCGCCGTGCTGCGCCTGCTGGACAAGAGCGGGAGCAAGCTCAACCTGGAAGCCGTGGGCATGCAGGGCGAGGTGCTGGTGCAACTGCAAAAGCTGATCGCCCAGCCGCACGGCATCATTCTGGTCACCGGCCCCACCGGTTCGGGCAAGACCACCACGCTGTACGCGTCCCTGAGCCGGCTGGACGCGACGCGCAGCAACATCATGACGGTGGAAGACCCGATTGAGTACGAGTTGGCCGGCATTGGCCAGACCCAGGTGAACGCCAAGATTGACCTGACGTTTGCCAAGGCCCTGCGCGCCATCTTGCGGCAAGACCCGGATGTGATCATGATCGGCGAAATCCGTGATTTCGAGACCGCGCAGATTGCCATTCAGGCGTCCCTCACCGGCCATCTGGTGCTGGCCACGCTGCACACCAACGACGCCGCCAGCGCGGTCACGCGCTTGACCGACATGGGCATTGAGCCTTTTCTGCTCAGCTCTTCATTGTTGGGTGTGCTGGCGCAGCGGCTGCTGCGAAAGCTGTGCGTGCACTGCAAATTGGGGTCAGATCCTGATGACCGGGAAGACGTGCGTAGCGCGGCAGACGGCAGATCAGGCACCGACCCCAATTTACGGCCAACCGGCTACCACCCGCTTGGCTGCGCGGAATGCGGCCACACGGGCTACCAGGGCCGTACCGGCGTGTTCGAGCTGCTCATCACCGATGACGCCATCCGCGCGCAAATCCACGGCAAAGCCTCGGAGGCCGACATCCGCGCCGCAGCGCTCAAGGGCGGCATGTCGCTGATGCGTGACGATGGGGAGC
>JAYVXE010000340.1:0-4263 GCA_043785395.1 Burkholderiaceae bacterium
TCCTTTTGCTTAAAAGAGGCTATCACGCCATGCATCAGCTCACGCGCTCTGAAGAGCGGCCAGCTGCGACGGGGGATATGATCGCACGGAACTGGACAAATAGATTCTGTCAAATGCGCATCACACAAGGTTTTTAGCGCATGGTCGCCAGTGACCAGCACGTGGTCAGCGTGTGCTGCGGCTGCCAGCATGTGCACGTCTTTGCGCAGTGCGGTCAGTTTGGTTGCTGCTACCTTTTGCAGCCCATCTATCTGGCCAGCAATGCGTTGCCGATGCGTGTCGATGTTGATGCTGAGAAGTCGCTTACGCGAAACCATGTCCACACGCCATTTTCTGGCAAATGCGGATTGGTGACGATTCCACTCATCCCGTATTTCTGGGCAAGTGACTGCGCAATGTCCCAGCTCCAGCACGCCCAACAGCATTTTGCGGCAATGAGACGAATGCCCCGGTTTACCGCCCGCGCTGTGCAGCACGGATGCATCCACCACCAAGCGCCGAGAAATATTACCCATGGTTGAAAAGAACCTTCTCTGCCGCGTCTAGGTAGTCTTGCTCCACAGCCATTTCGGTGGCTTCAAAGTCTTGCGGCCAATCACCGTAGGCACCTGCATTGTCCAGCTCGCGGGTCGTCACCGTCGTATCACCCTTGGCATCACGCGCAACCCAATGCAGCTTGACCAAGCCTTTGTCGAGTTCTTGCTTAGCGACCAGCGTTTGCACAGCACGAATAAAAATCAGGCTGTGGGTTTCTACAACGACAGTAGCCTGCTGTGTAGCCGCATGCGCAAAAATGCCCGCCAGCGCGCGCTGAGCCTTGGGGTGCAGATGGGTTTCAGGTTGTTCGATGTAGACCACTTGGCCGGGCCGGGCAATCAACAAAGCAACCAAAACGGGCAGCACCTGCGACACACCAAAACCGACATCGGCAATGCTGACAAGATCCTTTTCACCACCCTTTGCAGCGCTTGGCAAGCGGCCCACTTGCAACTCAACACGGGTGTCATCGAGTTTTTTGGAGGCGACTTTCCAGGTTAGCCCGAGTTGCTGGAGCTGATTGCCAAGCACGGTCAGACGGCCATCATTGGTGTCTTGCCACTCGGCGATGATGCTGGCGACGTAGGAGTCCAAGGTGCCGGGGTAATAGCTGCCGACGGCCGTTTTGGGGTAGCTGCGTTCGGGGTTACCGCGCAGGCCGGGGACGTGGATGGTGTTGCGGGCCAACCCATTGGCAAAGGCCGCATCCGACTCGGCATCTTGGGTGCGCAACTGCTTCTTTTCATCCAAAAAGTAGGTTCTGCCATGCCCACCACCGGCACAGTTGTGCAAGCCGATATAGAGCGATTTAATTTCTCCAGGTTTGGAAAAAATCTGCGCATATTCGGTGAACTTGACATTCGGGCCGTTGATCAACAAAGGCCCGGGATCGTAAGTAGCTTCCAGGGTTTGCTTCAACAGCAACAAAGGCTGCATAAAGCTCGACTTACCTGCAGAATTGGCTCCTGCCAAAATATTCAGCGCGCTCAAGGCCAACGTCTTCTCTCCTCGGATGGATTTAAACCCCGAGATAGTGATGGCCGTCAGTCTGTTTTCAGACCGCGTTGATTTATTCACCTTGGCTTGTGCCATTGCAGCTCCTTACGCCGCCAGCCGCGCCAGGTCGGCCACGCGGTTCATGGCGTCGTGCAGGCTCTTCAAGGTGCCAAGCCGGTTCATTCGCACATCCAGCGCCTCGGCATTCACCATCACGCCGTCGAAGTAGGCATCCACCGGCGCCCGCAAGGCGGCCAGGGTTTGCAGCGACGCGGTGTAGTCACCGGCGCTGAACTGCGCCTGCGCCTGCGGCAAGGTGTGCTGCATGGCTGCGTACAGCGCCTTCTCAGCGGGCTCGTGCAGCAGTGTTTCGCTGATGTGGGGGCTGACCGTGCCGTCGGCTTTTTTCAAGATGTTGCCGATGCGCTTGTTGGCCGCTGCCAGCGCCGGGGCTTCGGGCAGGGCGGCAAAGGCGCGCACTGCCGCCAGGCGCTGGGGCACATCGCCCAGGCGCTGCGGGCGCAGGGCGAGGACGGCGTCGACTTCTTGGGCGCTGTAGCCTTGGTCGCGCAGGGCGCCGGCCAGACGCTCGTAGATGAAGCTCGTGAGGGCTTCGGTTGCCGCAGCTCCGTCGGCGGGCAGCTTGTCGCCAAACACCGCGTAGGCCGCACGCAGCAGCGCGTCCACGTCCAGCGGCAGCTGCTTCTCGACCAGCATGCGGATCACGCCCAGCGCATGTCGGCGCAGTGCAAATGGGTCGCGGTCGCCGGTGGGCAGGTTGCCGATGCCGAACATGCCCACCAGCGTTTCCAGCTTGTCGGCCAGCGCCACCACCAGGCCGACATCGTTGCGCGGCAAGCTGTCACCGGCAAAACGCGGTTTGTAGTGGTCTTCAATCGCGTCGGCCACCGCGGCGGGCAGGCCGTCGTTGAGCGCGTAATAGCGGCCCATCGTGCCTTGCAGCTCGGGGAATTCACCGACCATGTCGGTTACCAGATCGGTCTTGGCCAGTTGTGCGGCTTGATCGATGTGTTGGCGCTGTGCGGCGTCACATTGCAGTTGCTGCGCAATGGCTTGGGCAATGGCGCGCACCCGTTGCACGCGCTCACCCTGCGAGCCAAGTTTGTTGTGGTAGACCACTTTGCCCAGGCCTTCCACACGGGACAGCAGCGTTTTTTTGCGGTCTTGGTCGAAGAAGAATTTGGCGTCGGCCAGGCGCGGGCGCACCACGCGTTCGTTGCCGCCGATGACGGCGCTGGCGTCGCTCGGGCTGATGTTGCTGACGACCAGGAACTGGTGGGTTAGCGTGCCAGTGGCGTCAAGCAGCGGGAAGTACTTCTGGTTGGCCTTCATCGTGAGGATCAGGCATTCCTGCGGCACGCCGAGGAATTCTTTCTCGAATTCGCAGACCAGCACATTGGGGCGCTCGATCAGGGCCGTCACTTCGTCCAGCAAGGCTTCATCTTCGATAGCACGAACACCACCACCGACAAGCGCGGCAGCCGCATTCAGTTGACGAACGATATCGGCGCGGCGGGCAGCGAAGCTGGCGATGACGGCGCCGTCGCGGGCCAGGGTTTCGGCGTAGCTGTCGGCGTCTGCCAGCACCACCGGGTCAACGGCGGCCTCAAAGCGGTGGCCGTGGGTGCTGTTGCCAGACTGCAAGCCCAAGGCTTCAACCGCCACAACATCAGAGCCGTGCAGCGCCACCAAGCCATGCGCGGGGCGCACGAAGCTGACACTGCTCCAGCCGGGTTGGGCACAGTTGCTCTCCAGCTGGTAGGTCATCACTTTGGGGATCGGCAGCTTGGCAATCGCCTCCAGCAGGGCTTTTTGCAGGCCGTCCTGCAGACGGGCACCGGCCACGGTGCGCTCAAAGAACAGGGCTTCTGCCTTGCCGTCCATCGCACGCTTGAGGCCGTCCACGGCGGATTCATCCGCGCCCAGGGCGTGCAGCTTTTTCAGCAGCGCGGGCGTTGCTTTACCGTCGGCGCTCAGGCCGACCGCCACCGGCATGAGTTTGGCCGACACGGCCTTGTCGGCGGCAAAGGCTGCCACGGCGGTGATGTGCGCGGCCAGACGGCGAGGCGAGGCGTAGGCGGTGAGCTGCGACGCATCGCTGGCCAGGCCCTGGGCCTTGAGCTGCTCCAGCAGCTGGTTGGCAAACGCATTGCCCAGTTTGTTCAGGGCCTTGGGTGGCAGCTCTTCGACAAACAGCTCCACCAGCAAATTTTTCACGGTAGCGGTCATCTCAAGAGGCTTTCTTTTCAATCTGGGCCAGGGCTTCGGTTGCCCAGTCTTTCGGCGCCATCGGGAAGCCCAGGCGGGCGCGGCTGTCAAAGTAGCTTTGCGCCACGGCGCGGGCCAGGTTGCGGATGCGCCCCATGTAGGCGGCGCGTTCGGTCACGCTGATGGCGCCGCGTGCGTCCAGCAGGTTGAAGCTGTGGGCGCACTTCAGCACCTGCTCGTAGGCGGGCAGGGCGAGCTGGGTTTCGATCAGGTGTTTGGCCTGTTTTTCATGCGCGGTGAAGGCCGTGAACAGGAAGTCGGCGTCGCTGTGCTCGAAGTTGTAGGTGGACTGCTCTACCTCGTTTTGCTTGTACACGTCGCCATAACTAAGGCCGTCGGTCCAGCCCAGGTTGTAGACGTTGTCCACGCCTTGCAAATACATGGCCAGCCGCTCCAGGCCGTAGGTGATCTCGCCAGTGGCGGGTTTGCAGTCGATGCCGC
>JAYVXE010000341.1:0-4260 GCA_043785395.1 Burkholderiaceae bacterium
GCGGGTGAGGTGGCGCCGGAGTGTGCCTGGAGTGAGCGGGTGGTTCCCGACGACGTGCTGCTGTTTCGCTATTCGGCGCTGACCTTCAACGGCCACCGCATCCACTACGACCGCAGCTATGCGACGGCGGTCGAAGGCTATCCGGGCCTGGTTGTGCACGGCCCGCTGATCGCCACCTTGCTGCTCGACTTGGTGCGCCGCCAGTGGCCCGACGCCGTGTTCAAAAGCTTTACCTTCAAAGCGCTGCGCCCCCTGTTTGACCTCCATCCCTGGCAGCTGCATGGCCGCCCGGCCGCCGACGGCAAAAGCGTGCAGCTCTGGGCCAGCGACCATGAAGGCTGGCTCGCGATGCAGGCCAGCGTGGAGCTGTATTAAGGGCCATCTGGGCCGTATTGGGCCGTATTGGGCCGTATTGGGCATTTTGGCGGTATAAAACATCATTTTCATAGCTAATGGTTATTGATTCATATGATTTTCAAAACTAAAACACCATGAAATGATGCTAATTGGGCGCTATAAGCTATCTTATGCATTATTTTCTTGATTTTGATAGCTTGCTTCTATTGATGAGCCTTGTTTTTATAAACATAAATTTCTGAAATGGCGATAAAACAAGCCTTATAAGCTATTAAATTCAAAAGACATCCCCACGCAAGCGTCCACCCCGCCCCCCGGCCTGGACAAGCCACGGCGCTGTGCCAAAGGTGTTTTCTTCCCTTTCTTCTATTTCCTCTTTTTCTTCTTCCCTTCCATGATCAAACAAGCCCCCGACCAGTACCAAGAAATCCGGGATGCCGTGCGCGCCCTGTGTGCCGATTTCCCGCCCGCCTACCACCGCGATATCGACGCCCAGCGCGCCTACCCTGAGGCCTTTGTTGACGCGCTGACCCACGCTGGCTGGCTGGCAGCGTTGATCCCGCTTGAGTACGGCGGCTCGGGCTTGGGGCTGGCCGAGGCCTCGGTGATCATGGAGGAGATCAACCGCAGCGGCGGCAATGCCGGTGCCTGCCACGGCCAGATGTACAACATGGGCACCTTGCTGCGCCACGGCTCCAAAGCGCAAAAAGAGTTTTACTTGCCGAAGATCGCCAGCGGTGAGTGGCGTCTGCAATCGATGGGCGTGACCGAGCCCAGCACCGGCACCGATACCACCAAGATCGAAACCATGGCGGTCAAGAAGGGCGACAAATACGTGATCAACGGGCAAAAGGTTTGGATCTCGCGCGTGCAGCATTCCGACTGGATGATTTTGCTGGCCCGCACCACGCCGCTGGCCGAGGTGACCAAGAAGACCGAAGGCATGTCGATCTTCATGGTCGATTTGCGCCAGGCCGAGAAAAGCGGCATGACCGTGCGCCCCATTCTCAACATGGTCAACCACGAGACCAACGAGCTGTTTTTCGAGAACCTGGAGATTCCCGAAGAGAACCTGATCGGCAAAGAGGGCCAGGGCTTCAAATACATCCTTGACGGCCTCAACGCCGAGCGCACGCTGATCGCTGCTGAGTGCATTGGCGATGGTTATTGGTTCTTGGACCGGGTTACGAAATACGTCAGCGAACGGGTGGTGTTTGGCCGCCCGATTGGGCAAAACCAGGGCGTGCAGTTCCCGATTGCCGACGCCTATATCGAAGTCGAGGCGGCCAACCTGATGCGCTTCAAGGCCTGCGAGCTGTTCGACGCCGCCCAGCCCTGCGGCGCCCAGGCCAACATGGCCAAATACCTGGCGGCCAAGGCGAGCTGGGAGGCCGCCAACGCCTGCATCCAGTTCCACGGCGGCTTTGGTTTTGCGCATGAATACGACGTTGAGCGCAAGTTCCGCGAAACCCGGCTCTACCAGGTCGCGCCCATCTCGACCAACCTGATCTACGCCTACATCGCCGAGCACTTGCTGGGCTTGCCACGCTCATTTTGAAGGCCAAGGACATGACGCACGAACTGCCTGCATCCCGGCCCGGCCCGCTTGACGGCATCACCGTGGTCTCGCTTGAGCACGCAATTGCAGCACCGCTGTGCACGCGCCACTTGGCCGATTTGGGCGCCCGCGTGATCAAGGTTGAGCGCCCCGGCGTGGGCGACTTTGCGCGCGCCTACGACCAGCGCGTGCACGGCGAAGCCTCGCACTTTGTCTGGGTCAACCGCTCCAAGGAAAGCCTCACGCTCGATCTGAAGCAGCCGGCCGCGCTGGCGATTTTGCAAGAGCTGCTGGCCAGCGCCGATGTGCTGGTGCAAAACCTTGCCCCCGGCGCCGCCGCCCGCATGGGGCTTGGCTTTGACGTGTTAAGCGTGGCCCAGCCCCGGCTGATCGTCTGCGACATCTCGGGCTACGGCGAAGACGGCCCGTACCGCGATAAAAAAGCCTACGACTTGCTGATCCAAAGCGAGGCCGGTTTTCTGAGCGTGACCGGCACCGCGCAAGAGCCGTGCAAGGCCGGCAACTCGGTGGCCGACATTGCGGCCGGCATGTACGCCTACAGCAGCATCTTGGCGGCGCTGCTGCAACGCGGCAAAACCGGGCGCGGCGGCCACATCGACGTCTCCATGCTGGAGTCGCTGGGCGAGTGGATGGGCTACCCGATGTACTACGCCTTCGACGGCGCCGCGCCGCCACCGCGCAGCGCCGCCGCGCACGCAACCATCTACCCCTACGGCCCGTTTTTGGCCGGCGACGGCGCAGTCGTCATGCTAGGCCTGCAAAACGAGCGCGAATGGGTGCTGTTTTGCGCCCAGGTCTTGCACGACGCGGCGCTGGCCTGCGACGCTCGCTTTGCCTCCAACGCGTTGCGCAACGACAACCGCGTCGCCCTGCAGGCCATCATCCTGGACGCCTTCAGCAAACTCAGCAGTGCCGACGTGGTGCAGCGGCTGGACGCGGCGCAGATTGCCAATGCGCGCGTCAACGACATGGCCGGTCTGTGGGCGCACCCGCAGTTGCAAGCCCGTGGGCGCTGGCGCCAGGTCGACTCTGCGGTGGGCGCGCTGCCGGCGCTGCTGCCGCCGGGGCGGCATTCCAGCTTTGATTACCGGATGGACGCCGTGCCCAGTGTGGGCCAGCACAGCGCGGCGATTTTGGCCGCGCTCGGGCATAGCGCGGCTGACATCGCCGCGTTGCAGGCCAGCGGTGCGGTTTGAGCACAGAGCGGGCAGAGCGGGCGGAGTGGGGCAGGCAGGGCAGGGCGGCGGCTGAATGTTGCTACATTTTTCGATATTTTATATATTTAAATAGATAGCAATCTACGGCTTCTGTGCAAGTTTTCGATCAATTTAAACCATGGATTTATACCGCCTATCATGGTAAATACGGATTGTTTTCCATTGAATACTGGCCAAACTCTGCCGCTAGCGTGGGCAGACTCCAAAAACCCAATCAAGCGCAATCAAGCGCAATCAAGCCCAATTACATCCAATCCAACCCGCTTTGATCGCCTTTGCGCAGTGCGCACAGCCCTCGACGCCTTCCACCACGGAACCCAACCCCCTCATGTCTCAGTCGTTCACCCAGCCGTTCACCCGCCGCCTTCTTCTCGCCAGTGCCGTACTCCTGGCCACAGCCGCCCCCATGGCGGGGGCGCAAACAGCGCCGATCACCATCAAGTTCAGCCATGTTGTCGCGCCCAACACGCCCAAGGGTGCTGCGGCTGACTTCTTTGCCAAACGTGCCGGCGAGCTGACCAAGGGCCGGGTCAAGGTCGAGGTCTACCCCAACAGCCAGCTCTACAAAGACAAAGAAGAGTTGGAAGCCTTGCAGCTTGGCGCGGTGCAGATGCTGGCGCCTTCGCTGGCCAAGTTCGGCCCGCTCGGAGTGCGCGAATTCGAGGTTTTCGATCTGCCCTATATTTTTCCAGACAAAGCCGCGCTGCAAGTGGTCACCACCGGCCCGATTGGCGCCAAGCTGTTCGACAAGCTCAGCGCCAAGGGCTTCACCGGCCTGGCTTACTGGGACAACGGCTTCAAGATCATGACCGCCAACAAGCCGCACAAGATGCCCGAAGACATGAAGGGCATGAAGCTGCGGATCCAGTCGTCCAAAGTGCTAGAGGCGCAAATGCGCGCACTCGGCGCCATCCCGCAGGTGATGGCCTTCTCCGAGGTCTACCAAGCGCTGCAAACCGGGGTCGTTGACGGCACCGAGAACACGCCGTCCAACATCTACACCCAAAAAACGCACGAAGTGCAAACCCATGGTGCGCTGACCAACCACGGCGTGATTGGCTACGGCGTGATCGTCAACAAGAAGTTCTGGGACGGCCTGCCCACCGA
>JAYVXE010000342.1:0-13314 GCA_043785395.1 Burkholderiaceae bacterium
GTCATGGCCTGCGCGCCCAGGCCGTAGCCTTTGCGCAGCACCACGGCAAAGAATGGCACGCTCAGGCGCGCGGCCACCACAAACATGCGGCAGACATGGCGTACCTGCGCCTGCGCCTCGACCTCGGGGCCGACCATGAAGCCGGGCGTGTCGACCAGCGAGACGATGGGCAGGCCGTGCGCGTCGCACAGTTGCATGAAGCGCGCCGCTTTGTCGGCCGCGTCGGCGTCGATGGCGCCGCCCAGATGCTGCGGGTTGTTGGCCAGCACGCCGACGGCGCGGCCTTCCAGGCGGGCCAGCGCGGTGACCACGGCGCAGCCAAAGTCGGCCCGCAGCTCCAGCACTGTGGCGCTGTCGAACAGGCCGTGCAGCACGCTGCGCACGGCGTAGGCGCGCAGCCGCTGTTCGGGCACGGCGTGGCGCAGCAAGCGCTGGTCGGCCACCTGCCAGCTGGCCAAGCGGCCCTGGAAGTAGCCCAGGTACTGTTTGGCCGCACGCACGGCGGCGGCCTCATCGGGCACCAGCAGATCGATGACGCCGTTTTTGGCCTGCACCGGGCTGGGGCCGATTTGCGCGGGCGAGAACACGCCCAGCCCGCCGCCTTCGATCATGGCGGGCCCGCCCATGCCGATGTTGCTGGCCTCGGTGGCAATGATGACGTCGGTGCAGCCCAGCAGCGCGGCGTTGCCGGCAAAACAGCGACCGTGGACGATGCCGATCAGCGGCACCTGGCCCGAGAGCGCGGCGAATTGGCTGAATGTGTGGTTGTTGAGCCCAGCGACGATCGGCATATCGACATCGCCGGGCCGCCCACCGCCGCCTTCGGCAAACAGCACCAGGGGCAGTTGGAGCTGGTGTACCAGGGCCAGCAGCCGGTCTTTTTTGTGGTGGTTGCGCATGCCTTGGGTGCCCGCCAGCACGCTGTAGTCGTAGGCCATGACGGCACTGCGCGCGCGCTCGGGGCCGCAGGCGTCGGCGTTGATGCTGCCGATGCCACTGACCAGGCCGTCGGCCGGGGTGTTGGCGATCAGGTCGTCCAGGCTGCGGCGGCGGGTTTGCGCGGCAATCGCCAGGGCGCCGTATTCGCTGAAGCTGCCGGCGTCGCACAGGTCGGCAATGTTCTCGCGGGCCGTGCGCCCGCCCTGGGCGTGGCGCTTGGCCACCGCGTCGGGGCGGTTGGCGTCGAGCGTGAAGGCGTGGCGGGCGATCACGCGTTGCAAGTCGGCCCGGATGTGCTCGGGCGCGGGTGCTGCGGCCACGGCCACGGCGGCGCCCGCGTCCGGGGTCGGCGTGAGCACCAGCAGTGGCTGGCCTTCGGCCAGGTAGTCGCCAGCGGCGGCGCACCAAGATTGCACCAGGCCGGCGGTGGGCGCCAGCAGCAGGTGCTCCATTTTCATCGCCTCCAGCACCGCCAGCTCGGCCCCGGCGGGCACGCTGTCGCCCAGTGCCACGCTGAACTGCAACAGCCGCGCCGCCATGGGAGCGCAGACGGCGTCGGCGATTTGCGCACCATTATTATGGTCTAAAACATCGTTATCGCTTGATATATATGATTTGTTTGCTATGTTGTTTGCATCTTCCAGCAGGTCCGGCAAATGCGCCTCCAACCAGCCGGTATGCAGCGTCTGGGCGGCCATCTCGGGGCGGGCCGCGAGTGCTTGCAACAATGCCAAATTGGTCGCCAAACCGTCGATATGGCACTCGGCCAGCGCCCGCTGTGAGCGCCGCAGCACAGCGGCAAACTGTGCGCTGCGGCTGTGCACGATCAGCTTGGCCAGCAAGCTGTCGTAGTGCGGCGAGGGCTGGGCGCCAGCAAAGCCGTGGCTGTCGATGCGGATGCCGGGACCGCCCGCCAGATCGAAGCGCGTGATGCGCCCGCTGCTGGGGCGGGCGCCTCCGTTGGCGTCCAGGCTCTCGGCGTTGATCCGCCACTGGATGGCAAAGCCCTGCGGCGCGGGTGGCTTGGCGGGGTCGAGTCCGAGCTGGGCCAGGCTGCGCCCCGCCGCCAGCGCGATTTGCAGCTGCACCAAATCCAGCCCGGTGACGGCCTCGGTCACGGTGTGCTCTACCTGCAGGCGCGGATTGGCCTCGATAAAGACAAACGGCAGGCTTTGGCTCTCCAAGTCGACCAAAAACTCGAACGTGCCCAAGCCTTGGTAATGCACGCTGCGCGCCATCCGCAGCGCGGCCTCCAGCAGGCGTTGGCGCAGCGGCTCGGGCAGTGACGGGCTGGGCGCTATCTCGACCAGCTTTTGAAAACGCCGCTGCACCGTGCATTCACGCTCGCCCAGCGCCATCACCTGCTGGCCGTCGCCCAGCAGCTGCACTTCGATGTGGCGCGCATTGCGCAGCAGGCGCTCAATGTAGACCCCGTCAACGCCAAACGCGGCCAGCGCCTCGGCCCGGCACGCGGCATAGGCGGCGGGCAGCTCGGCGGCGCTTGGCACGGCCCGCATGCCGCGCCCGCCGCCACCGCCAATCGCCTTGAGCATGGCGCCCGCGCCCTGTTGCTGCGCCAAAAACGCCTGTGCCTGCGCCAGCGTCACCGCCGCCAGGCTGCCCGCCAGCACCGGCACCTCACAGCGCAAGGCCAGGGCACGGGCGCTGGCCTTGTCGCCAAACAGCTGCAGCTGCTCGGGCGTGGGGCCGATAAAGCAGAGCCCGGCGTCCGTGCAGGCCTGGGCAAAGTCGGCCCGTTCGCTCAAAAAACCATAGCCGGGATGGACGGCGTCGCAGCCCGTGGCGTGTGCCCATTGCAGCAACTGCGCGCCGTCAAGGTAGGCGGCTGGGCCACGGGCCGACAGCGCGCAGGCCTGGTCGGCGGCGCGCACATGCGCGGCCTGCGCGTCGTCCTGGGCATACACGGCAACGCTGGCAATGCCCAGCTCGTGCAGCGCACGCACGATGCGCAGCGCAATCTCGCCCCGGTTGGCAACCAGGACGCGGGTAAAAAGTACAGGGGGCAAGGTGGCTCCAATCGGTGGCAAGGGCGCTAGAACAAGCTTTTCAAAAGCCTGGGCAAGTGGCATGGCTGGCATGGCTGGCCTGGGTAGGTGTCTGCACAGGTTTAATCTATATTTCAGGAGCTGCTAGCGCATATGTTTAATCATTTTCAGCCTATAAACGTATCAATATCTATATATTTGCTTGTATTTAAGCTATGCAAATAGATTGAGCCAAGCGCCAACGCTGTGTGCGCAAGCCTGGGCTGGTCGTCACGCCACATCACGCCACGTCCTGCAACAGGCGCCGCAAAACCTTGCCGGCGCCGGTTGTCGGCAGGGCGTCGATGAAGCGCAGCTCACGCGGCACTTTGTAGGCCGCCATGTTGTCGCGCGCCCAGTCCAGCAAGGCCTCGGCGTCGTGCGGCTGGCCTGGCTGGGCGACGATGAAGGCGCGCACCACTTCGCCCTTGTGCGGGTCGGGCACGCCGATCACCGCAACCTGGGCGACCGCCGGGTGTTTGAGAAAAATCGCCTCCACCTCTTCGGGAAATACGCTGTAGCCAGAGACTTTGACCATCTCCTTGATGCGGCCCACAAAGCTGAGGTAGCCGTCGGCGTCCAGGCTGCCAATGTCGCCGGTATGCACCCAGCCGTTGCGCAAAGTGCGGGCCGTGGCCTCGGGTTGGCGCCAGTAGCCCAGGAAGTTGCCAGGCCCACGCACCGTGATCTCGCCGCGCACGCCGGGCGGCAGCGGCGCGCCGGTGTCGGGGTCGATGATGCGGATCTCATTGCCCGGCACCGCCACGCCCTGCGTGCCCCAGCGGATCGCCGCCGGCGGCATGCAGGTGTCGACGGTATGGGTTTCACTCAGGCCGTAGGCGGCCTCGAACGCGCAGCAGTTGACAGCCAGCGCCTGCCACTGCTGCGCCAGCTCCGGGGTGAACAGAACACCAAAACTTGTCACCGGGTTCATGCGCAGCGCCGACAAATCCAGCGCCTGGATGCCGGGCAGACGCAGCAGCGCCAGGTTCATCGGCGTGATGCTGTACCACCAACTGACGCGGTACTGGGCCAAGGCTGCCGCTGCCGCCTGCGGCTCAAAACGGTAGAGCAAGACGGTGCTGGCACCGGTGTAGACCGGCAGATTGATGCCCATCAGCATGCCGGCAATGTGGTAGAGCGGCGCCACCGCCAGCAGCACGTCGTCGGCGCTGGCGTTATTGCACTGGGCGGCGGCGGCCGTTTTGAACAAGGCATTGCGGTAGCTGAGCAGCGCGCCCTTGGGCAGGCCGGTGGTGCCCGAGGTGTAGGTCATCAGCGCCGCACCGTCCAGGCTGAGCGCCACCGGCTGCGGCTGCGCGGCACGCCCCAGCAGCGCCTCAAAATTTTCGCCGCCCAGGGGCAGAGCGGCTGGCGGCTGGGCCTGCATGGCCAGCAACTCGGCCGGCGGCGCGATGCTGGGCTGGGCTGGCAGCAGCGCGGCATAACGCACCACAAAGACGTGCTGGATGGCCGAGCGCGCGCGCACCTGCTCCAGCAGCGCCAGCAAGGTGTCGGCGCAAACGATGGTGCGCGCCTGCAAATCGTCAAGTTGGTACAGCAGCTCGTGCGCCTTGTTGAGCGGGCTGCAGGGGCAGACGATGGCACCGATTTTTTGAACCCCGTAATGCGCGATCACATACTGCGGGCAGTTGTTCATGAACAGCACGACAGGCTCACCCGCTTGGACCCCCAGCGCTTGCAGCCGGGCGGCAAAAGCGTCGCTGGCCTGGTCAAGCTCGGCCCAGCTGATGGCGCGGCCATACCAAAAATAGGCGACTCCGGTGGGACGCTCGCGCGCATTGCGGCGCAGGTACTCGTGCAAGGGTTGCGCGACGTGGACGTGGGTGGGGACGTGGGTGGGGCTGGGCGCCATAGCGGGTCTCCTCAAAGTCGGGGGGTTGTCGCCGAGGTCGCTGCCGCAAAGGGTTTGCCATAGGGGACGGCGCGCCAGCGTCTTGCCAATATAGACGCCGTGCAGTGATAAAGCTATTTGCCGCACCCCCGTGCGCGACACCACCGCGACACCACAGCGACACCCTGCGACACGGCTCCAATCGCAGCCCCAACCATGGCCCTAACCCGAGACGCCCGATGCCCAACCTCCCCACCCTGCCAAGCTCTTTGGCCTGCGCCGCCTTGCTGTGTGTTGCTGCAGCCCAGGCCCAGCCGGCCAGTTTCAAGATCGCCTACATCGACCCACTCTCCGGCCCGTTCACGTCCGTCGGCGAGCTGATGCTCAACCACATCCGCTACGCGGTGGACGACATCAACGCCCAGGGCGGCGTGCTCGGCGCCACCAAGCTGCAACTGCTGCAATTCGACAGCAAGCTCTCCGCCCAAGAGAGCCAAAGCGCGCTGCAAGCGGCGCTGGACCAGGGCGCCCGCGCCATCGTCACCGGCGGCTCGGGCTCGTCGGTGGTGGCCGCACTGGTGCAGGCGGTGGCGCGCCACAACGCACGCAACCCGCAACGCGCGGTGCTGGTGCTCAACCACTCGTCGATCGACCCAGACTTGACCGGCAAAAACTGCAACTTTTGGCACTTCCAGTTCGAGGCCAATAGCGCCATGAAGATGCAGGCGATTGCCCGCTACATCCAAACCCAGCCCAGCATCCAACAGATTTACCTGCTCAACCAAGACTACGCCCACGGCCAGCAATGGGCGCGCTATGGCCGCGCCATGGTCGGCGCAGCGCGCCCTGATATCCGCTTTGTTGGCGAGAGCCTGCACCCGATCGGGCGGGTCAAAGACTTTGCGCCCTATGTCGCCAAGATCAAGTCCAGTGGTGCCGATGCCGTCATCAGCGGCAACTGGGGCCAGGACATGACGCTGCTGCTCAAGGCCGCCGGCGACGCTGGCGAAGCGCTGCGCTACTTCAACCACAGCGCCGGCTCAACCCCAGGCACGGTGCTGGCGGTGTCGCAGGCCGGGCTGGGCGCGCTCACCTGGGTTGCCGAATGGCATCCCGGCCAGGCCCAGCGGCCCCAGGTGGATGCGCTGGCGCTGGCCTACCAGGCGCGCACGGGCAAAGATTTTTTGTCGCCCCGGATTGACATGACCGTGCGCTTTTTGGCCGCCGCCATCCAGCAAACACAGTCCTTGGAGAGCCACAAAATAGCCCTGGCGCTGGAAGGCATGACGCTTGCGACCGTGCTCGGGCCGGTGCACATGCGCGCCAGCGACCACCAGTTGCTCCTGCCCCAAGTGGTCAACACCATCGCGCCCATCAATGGCAGCACGGTCACCCAGGGCTGGGAGGGCACGCAGTACGGTTTTCGCACCGACGCGGTCTACAGCGGCGAGGCGCTGGCCCAGGCCAACAGCTGCCAGATGCAGCGGCCCACGTAGCACGACCCTGAACGCCCGCAGCGCCCAGAGCGACCCGGAGCGCATCAGACGCCCCGCACCGTTGCGTCCAGCCCTCGCTGCGCTGGCAACGGCGGTATGCTCTGCGCCAGCTTATGAACCAACTCCAACTCTTTCTCCCCTGCGCCGCCGGCGTCGAGCAGCTTCTGGCCGAAGAAGTCCACGGCTTGACCGGGCTTTTTGGCCAGGATTTGCAAACCCTGCGCGGCGGCGTACTGGTGCGTGCCTCTTGGCGCGACGCGCTGCTGCTCAACCTGCACAGCCGACTGGCCCAGCGCGTGCTGGTGCAACTCTCCTTCACCGAGTACCGCAACGAACAAGACCTGTACCAGGCCGCCAGCGCCGTGGCCTGGGAAATCTGGTTCACCACCGCGCAGACCTTCAAGATCGAGGTCACGGCCCAGCACAGCCCGCTGACCAGCCTGAACTTTGCCGCGCTCAAGATCAAGGACGCGGTCGCCGACCGCTTTCGCCACAAGCACGGCGAGCGCCCCAGCGTCGACACCCAGTGGCCGCAGGTGCGGATCTACGTCCACCTCACCACCGACCACGCAACGCTGTACATCGACACCTCGGGCGAGCCGCTGTTCAAACGCGGCTGGCGCCAAGACAAAGGCGACGCGCCGCTCAAAGAAACCCTGGCCGCCGCCATGCTGGCCGCCAGCGGCTGGGACCCCCTTGGAGGCACACCGCTGCCGCTGTACGACCCCTGCTGCGGCAGTGGCACGATTGCCATTGAGGCCGCGCAAATCGCCTGCGGCATCGCACCCGGCCTGCTGCGCCGCTTTGGCTTTGAGCGCTTGTTGCCGTTTCAGCCGCATGTCTGGTCGGCCCTGAAAGAGCAGGCCGACAGCGCCATCCACAGCAGCCCGGTGCCGATTTTTGGCAGCGATGTGGCGCACCGCATGGTCGACTTTGCCGAGCGCAACGCAGCGCGCGCAGGCGTGGCCGCTGCCATCGAGTTTCGCGGCGGTGACGCCTTGCAGCGCCTGCCGCCCGCGGCCAACGGCCTGCTGCTGCTGAACCCGCCGTATGGCGAGCGGATCGAGGCCGCCGGCGTTGCGGGCCGCCCGGCCGTGCAGGCACGGCTGCGCGGTGGCCGTGCGGCAGCACCCACGCATATGCAGCAGCCGCCGCAGCAACCGTATTACCACGATCCTTTTGCCGAAGACGCCGAGCCCATGCAGGCCCAAGCCCCCTTGCCCGCCGGGCGCGAAACCGCGCAAACCGAGGACGGCGGCGAATTCTTCAGCCAACTCGCCACCCACTGGAAGAAAAACTACGCTGGCTGGAGCGCCTGGGTGCTGACGCCCGACCTCAAACTGCCGGGCAAGATGCGGCTCAAAGAATCACGCCGGGTGCCGATGTGGAACGGCCCCATCGAGTGCCGCCTGTTCCGCTTTGACATGGTGCAAGGCTCGGCCCGCGCCAAGCCAGTCGCAGCGCCAGCGCAACCAGAGCCACCAGCGCCACCAGCAGCGCCAGCGTCACCACCGTGAACAGCCGCGCCACCGAAGCGGCGCCCGTCCAGAATGTCCAGGGCGCGGCCCCGGCCCGGCCCCGCGCGCTGGTGCTGGACACCAATATCGTGCTCGACCTGCTGTTGTTTGGCGATGCCGCAACCCAGCCCCTGCAACAGGCGCTGGCGCTGGGCGCGTTCGACTGGATGGCCACAGATGCGATGCGCGAAGAGCTGGCCCGGGTGCTCGACTACCCGAACATCCGCCCCCACCTCAGGCCGGGCCAGCACAGCGCGGCCAGCGTGCTGGCGGCGTTTGACCAGCGCGTGCGCCTGGTGGCGGTGGCGGCCAAAGCGCCGTTCACCTGCACCGACGCCGACGACCAAAAATTCATCGACCTGGCTGCCGCCCACCAAGCCCATTTGCTCAGCAAAGACAAGGCCGTGCTGCGCCTGGGCAAACGACTGGCCAGCTTGGGGGTTGAGGTGGCGCAGGTACTCCATGGGAAGCCGCTGCCGCACGCACTGCACCGGCGGTGAGCTGAAGCGCGCTGAGCGAGCCAGCCCTCACTTGCCGATGCAAAAACCGGCAAAAATCACACCCAGCAAATCGTCCGAACTGAAGGCGCCGGTGATCTCGTTGAGGGCGTTTTGCGCCAGCCGCAGCTCTTCGGCCAACAGGTCGAGCGCCTGGGCCTGGGCCTCCAAATGGGCGCCGGCTTGGGCCAAATGCGCCTGCACCCGGTCCAGCGCCTGAACGTGGCGCGCGCGTGCCAGGTACACGCCCTCGGGCGCCGCCGTCCAACCGGCAATGTCGAGCAGGGCTTGGCGCAGCGGCTGCAAACCGGTGCCGGTTTTGGCCGACAGCGCAAGGCCCGGCGGCACGGCGGTCGGCACAACGGTCGGTGCAACGCCGCCGGCCTTCGGCACAACGTCGAGCTTGTTCCAGACGTCGAGCACGGGAACGTTTTTCAGGGTTTTGGCCGCCAGCAAAGCGGCAATCTGGGCTTCTGCGGCCTGGTAGTCGGGGCAGGACTGGCGCGTCAAGTCGTGCAAAAACAGCACGGCATCGGCGCTGGCAATGGCGGCCCAGGCACGTTCAATGCCGATTTTCTCCACCTCGTCATGGCTCTCGCGCAGGCCCGCCGTGTCGATCACATGCAGCGGCACGCCCTCGATCTGGATGGTCTGCGTCAGCTTGTCGCGCGTGGTGCCAGCCACCGGCGTCACGATCGCCAGCTCGGCGCCGGCCAGCGCATTGAGCAGGGACGATTTGCCCGCGTTGGGCTGGCCTGCAATCACAACCGTGATGCCTTCGCGCAGCAAAGCCCCTTG
Organism: Burkholderiaceae bacterium; assembly: GCA_043785395.1. GTDB lineage: Bacteria > Pseudomonadota > Gammaproteobacteria > Burkholderiales > Burkholderiaceae_C > JAGOEY01. The sequence continues at coordinate 9,148 of JAYVXE010000342.1, forward strand.
GCGCGTGCGCTGTTGCACGGCCTCCAGCTGCTGTTGCAGCCGCACCAGCTGCCCGCTGGCGTCGGCTTGGCGCAAAAAATCAATCTCTTCTTCCGGAAAATCCAGCGTCGCCTCGACCAGCATGCGCAGCTGGACCAGCGCCTCCCGCAAGGTGTTGACATCACGCGAGAACGCGCCTTCCAGCGAGCGGCTCGCGCTGCGCGCTGCCGCCTCGGTGCTGGCGTCGATCAGGTCGGCAATCGCCTCGGCCTGCGCCAGGTCCATTTTGTCGTTCAAAAAAGCCCGCTCGGAGAACTCACCGGGCCGCGCCAGCCGGATCGGCTGCGGGCCGGGCAGGCACGGCAGGCCGCTGGCCGGGTCGATCTCGGTGCCTGCTTGCAAGCAACGTGCCAGCAACAATTGCAGCACCACCGGGCCGCCGTGGGCTTGCAGCTCCAGCACGTCTTCGCCGGTGAACGAATGCGGCGCCGGGAAGTAGAGCGCCAGCCCGTGGTCGATCGCCTGTCCGTTGGCAGCGCGAAACGGCAGGTAAGTCGCCTCGCGCGCGCGCAGGCTGCGCCCGCACAGCCGCAGCACCAGGGCGCTGAGGTCGGGGCCGCTCACACGCACAATGCCCACTGCCCCGCGTCCCGGCGCGGTGGCAATGGCGGCGATGGTGTCGCTCGGAGGGTGCTTCATGGTGTGGGGTGGTGTTGAGCGCTTTGCGCAGATTTTTGAAAAATCCGCAAACCGCCGGCGTCCGCTCAGAACAAAGCAGCGTGCGGCCATGGGGCATGTATTAATGCAATTTAATAGCTGCTGTCGCTACATTTTGCTTAATTTCACAATCATTTGATGCTGAAATTAATATAAAACAAGCGCTAGCAGCTATCAAATTTAAAGATGCCTGCCCTTCAGCCCCAACCGGCACGGCGGCGCAAGCCCGCCTTTTACAACATCTGCGCCGCCGGCTGCGGCCTTACTTCATGAACAGCTTGAGCGGATTGGTCGGCTTGTGCAGCACGCCCAGACGCTTGTTGATGAACCATTGCTGGGCAATCGACAAGATGTTGTTGGTCACCCAGTACAGCACCAAACCGGCCGGGAAGAAGAAGAACATCACGCTGAACATCATCGGCATGATCCACATCAGCTTGGCCTGCATCGGATCGGGCGGCGTCGGGTTGAGCCATGTTTGCAGCAGCGAGGTGGCCGTCATCACCAGCGGCAGGATAAAGAACGGGTCGGGCGAGGACAGGTCGTGGATCCACAAAACCCAGGGCGCGCCCCGCATCTCGACGCTGGACAACAGCACCCAGTAAAGCGAGATAAAGACCGGAATCTGGATCACGATGGGGAAGCAGCCGCCCATCGGGTTGATCTTTTCTTCACGGTAGATTTTCATCATCGCCTGCTGCATCTCTTGCGGCTTGTCCTTCAGGCGCTCACGCATCTCGGTGATGCGCGGGGTGACCGCCTTCATCTTCGCCATGCTGGCGTAAGCCTTGGCATTGAGCCAGTAAAAAGCAGCCTTCAACAGCACCACCAGCGCCACGATCGACCAGCCCCAGTTGCCCAGGAAACCGTGCAAAAAGGTCAGCAGCCAGTACAAGGGCTTGGCCAGAATCTTGAAGTAGCCGTAATCTTTGACCAGCTCCAGGCCGGGTGCCAGCGCCTCCAGTGCGGTCTCGACCTGCGGGCCAACGAACAGCGTCGACTCGAACACGCTGCTGCTGCCGGGCGCAATGCTGGCCAGCGGCGTGAGCATGCCAACGGCGTACAGGTTGGTGTCGATCTTGCGTGCGAACAACTCGCGCTGGACGCCGTCGGCCAGCAGCCAGACGGTCGCAAAATAATGCTGGACCATGGCGATATAGCCGTTGTTGGCGCTGGCCTCGATGTCGACCTTGTTTTTCTCAATGTCTTTGAAGGCGATTTTTTGGTACTTCTTGGCCTCGGTGTAAATCGCCGGGCCGGTGAATGTCGATGCAAACATCGAGCTGCCAGGGAGCTCGTTGCCGTCGCGTGTGATCTGAAAGTACAGGCTCGGCGTCTTCGCCTGGCTGCCACGGTTGTGCACCTCATGCTGCACCTGCACGGTGTAGGAGCCGCGCTGGAAGGTATAGGTCTTGGCCAGCATCAGGCCGCCCACCACCTCCGACTCCAGGCGCACCACCAGCGTGTCTTTGCCGTCTTGCAAGCTGCGCTGCGGGGTGACGATCGTCATGGGTGTTTGGTGGCTGGGAAACTCACCCAGCTTGGCGCCGCTGAGCCCGGTTTGTGCCATGTAGGTGCGGTCTGCGCTGTAGTCAAGCAGCACAAAAGACGTGCCGCTGTTGTCCAGCGCCTTAAAAGCCGGCAGCGTGGCCTTGACGATGCTGCCGCCCTGGGTGTCGAGCAGCAAGTCCAGCACATCGGTGCGGATGTTCACGCGCTCACTGGTCGGCGCAGCGGCCCCTGCGCTCGGGACTTGGTTGACATCGGCGGCTGCGACCACTGCGCCAGCGCTGGACAGCGGCACGGCGGCATCCGTTGCCGTGCTTGGTGCGCGGGTTGGGGCCGGTGCGCTGGTGCGCGCCTGTGACGGAAAAAACAAGGCCTGGTTCCCGTTGTGTATTTGCCACTTGTCCCACAACAAAACCATGGAAAAGCCAAATATCACCCACAAAATGGTGCGGCGGATGTCGTTCATGAAAACATTCTTTAATACGACTTACACGAAAAAATTCGTCAAAAAAATTCGTCAAAAAAATTCGTGAGTCGCGGTTTTTTAAAATCCGCAAACACTATCGGCAGCGTCGAATAAGCGGGTTTGCGTAAGCTTTGTTGAGCGGATCGGACTTACGGCAAATCGTCCGGGCCAGACACCGCCCCCGGCACGGCATCATGCCCGCCCGCGCACCAAGGGTGGCAGCGCACCAAGCGGCGCAGCGTCCAATAACTGCCGCGCGCCGCGCCGTGCAGCGCCAGCGCCTGCAAAGCATAGGCAGAACAGGTGGGCTCAAACCGGCACGCCGAGCCCAACCAAGGACTGAGCAGCAAGCGGTAGCCCTTGACCAAGCCCATCAGCAGGTTTTGGGCGCTCATGCTGGCGCGCCCCGCACTGTGTGGGCCTGGGCTGCGGGCACCAGTGCCTGGCGGAACAACTGCTCAAGCTCGGCCCGCACGGCCTGCTTCAAGGCCTCGGAGCTGGCGCTGACGAACAGCTTGCGGCTGAACTCGGCGCGCAGCCGCACCACATGCGCAGCACATGGCAGCTGCGCTGCAAAATCAGCGCTGGCACGGTAAATTTGGCGTTTGATGGCGCTGCGTGTCACCGCCCGCCGGGCCCAGCGCTTGGGCACCAGTGCCCCCATCCACAGGGACGGGGCGGCATTTGTCTGTGGGCGCGCTACGCCGGGCACGGAAAACAGGCGCTGTGCGGCAGAGTGGGCAGCAGGACTTTGCGCATCGGCGGCATCCAGCACCAAACGGTGCAAAGCAAAATGTGCGCTACGCGCAACAGTGCCACCCGCCATCGCAGCCTGAAACTGCGGGCGGGTTTGCAGCCGCTGTACCGCCACAGTGCGCTTGGGCAGCACGGCCGTCAGCATGGGTTGGCAGCCAAGGCCGCGCCCAGTCCGGCTTGCGCGCTGTGGATTAGACCGCCAAGCGCTTGCGGCCCTTGGCGCGGCGAGCGTTAATCACGGCGCGGCCACCAGCGGTTTTCATGCGCACCAGGAAACCGTGGGTACGGGCGCGGCGGATTTTGGAGGGTTGGTAAGTGCGTTTCATGGTGTTGTCCTAAAAAAAAGAAGATCGTTAAGGCCTGCCGCGCGCGAGCCGCGCCCAGCGAGCCCTGTGTTTTTGTCTGGTTTTGGCAACGAGCGGCGCTAGACGGGGTTGGCGATCTGGCTCGCCGCCGCATCCTACATCCGCACCTGCCTGGGCCGCCCCACACCTGCCAGGGAAAATCCAGTCCCCTGTATCGATTCAGGGAAACCCAAGATTATCGCAAACTTCTGTGACGCCAACAAGCGTTAACTTAGACCACCCCCGAAGCGCCTACGGCGCTTTCCCCCTCAAGGGGGCGCACCCGGTGGCCTGGCGGAGCCAGATCCACGGGTGCACTGGAAGGCGGCGCGCTCGTCTCGCTGCGCGGTGAACTTAGACCATTCCCGAAGCGCCTGCGGCGCTTTCCCCCTCAAG
>JAYVXE010000343.1:0-4179 GCA_043785395.1 Burkholderiaceae bacterium
CGCATTTCGCCGGTGTCATCATGAACCAGCGGACCGGGTTGGACATGATCCATGTGCCCTACAACGGCACGCCACCCGCCGTGCAAAACCTGGTCGGCGGCCAGGTGCACGCAGCCTTCCTGCCGTTGCTGGCGGTCAAGCCGCACTGGGAGTCGGGCCGGGTCAAGGTGCTGGCCGTGACAAGCCCACAGCGCTCACCCCTGATGCCGCAGATTGCCACCTTTCGCGAGCAGGGCTTGCCCGACTTGGAGCTCTTTATCTGGGCCGCCATCGCCGTCCCTGCCGCCACACCCGACGCCGTGGTGGAGCGCTTGAACCGTGAGTTTGTACGGGTGCTGGGATCGCCCGAGATCCGCGAAAAATGGAAGGCGCTGGATTTCGAGCCACTGCCGACGACGCCCGAAGAATCAAGCAACTTTGTCCGCACCGACTCCCTGCGCTGGGCCGAAGCTGTGCGGCTATCGGGTTTTAAGGCGTCCGAGTAAGCCGGCCCATTTTTTGCCATTTTTTGCCACCTTTCGTCGCCATCCACTTACCCGCCTACCGATGTCCCAACGCCTGCCCTCTTTGCTGTCCTCCTTGCGCCTGCCCGTGGTGGCCGCGCCGATGTTCCTGATCTCTGGCCCCGAGCTGGTGCTGGCCGCCTGCCGGGCCGGCATCGTCGGCGCCTTTCCCACACCCAACGCCCGGCCCATCGAGACCCTGGAGGTCTGGATGCGCCAGATCACCGAAGGCCTGGCGCGTGCGCGTGATGCGCAGCCCACAGCCAGCATCGGCCCCTGGTGCGCCAACCTGGTCACCCACTCGTCGAACACCCGGCTGGCGCAAGACCTGGAGCTGGTTGGCAAATACAAGCCACCGATCGTGGTCACCGCGCTGGGCAGCCCACGGCCCGTGGTAGAGGTGGTGCACGCCTATGGCGGGCTGGTATTGGCCGACGTGATCTCGATCGGTCTGGCGAAGAAGGCTGTGGCTGCCGGCGCCGACGGCCTGGCCTGTGTGTCGGCAGGCGCGGGCGGGCACACCGGTTTTCTGTCGCCGTTTGCCTTTGTCAGCGCAGTGCGTGCGTTCTTCGACGGCCCGCTGGTGGTGGGCGGCGGCATCAGCGACGGCTGGGGCGTGGCCGGGGCCATGGCGGCCGGTGCCGACCTGGTCTACATGGGCACCCGCTTCATTCCCACCACCGAGAGCCTGGCACCCGACGCCTACAAACAGATGGTGGTCGACAGCAGCGTCGACGACTTGCTGGTGAGTGCAGGGGTCACCGGAACCCCTGCGAGCTGGCTCAAACCCTCGCTGCGCGCCAACGGCCTGGACCCCGAGCACATGCCCGACGCGCCCACGCGCCAGTACGACAGCAGCCAGTCCTTCGAGGGCCGCAAATGGGTCGATGTCTGGGCCGCAGGCCAGGGCCTGGGCACGGTCAAAGCGGTGGAGCCGGTGGCGCAGGTGGTCACGCGGCTGGAGCGCGAGTACGCGCAGGCCCTGGCGCGTCTGCGCGGCCTGCCTTTTTCCGCCAACCTCGGCTGATCTTCAGGAGCCAAAACCCATGACAGAACCGGTATACATCCTCGGCGGCTACCAGACCGACTTCGCCAAAGCCTGGTCGCGCCACGACCAAGATATCTCGCACATGGTGTGCGAAACCACGCTGGGCACGCTGCAGGCCTGCGGCCTCGACGCCGGCGCCATCGACAGCATCCACGTCGGCAACGCCTTTGGCGAGCTGCAGCGCCAGCAGGCGCACCTGGGCGCGATGGTGGCCCAGGTCGTGCCCGAACTCTGGGGTGTGCCGGCGATGCGCCACGAAGGTGCCTGTGCCTCGTCCTCGCTGGCGGCGCTGGCCGCCATGGCCGAGATCGAGGCCGGGCGCTACGACTGCGTGCTGGTGCTGGGTGTGGAGGAGCTGAAGAACCTGGGTGGCCACCAGTCCTCGCAGAACCAAAACGCCGCCGCCTGGCAGGGCCACGAAGGTTTCGACTGCACCTACATGTGGCCGGCGGCCTTTGGGCAGGTGGCGCAGGAGTACGAACGCCGCTACGGCCTGGACCGCCAGTACCTGAACCGCATCGCCGAGCTGAACTACGCCAGCGCCCGGCGCAACCCGCTGGCGCAGACCCGCAGCTGGCAGTTCGGGCCCTTGAGCTTCACCGACGACGCGCAGGCGAATCCGCTGATCGAGCCCGGCACCCGGCGCCAGGACTGCGGCCAGATCACCGACGGCGGCTGCGCCGTGGTGCTGGCCTCCGAACGTTTTGCCCAGGCCCATGCCCAGCGCCACGGCCAGCGCCTGGAGACATTGGCCCGCATCAGCGGCTGGGGCCACCGCAACGCCGGGCTGCGCCTGCACGACAAGTTTGCGCGCAGCCAGGGCCAGCCCTATGTGTTCCCGCACCTGCGCCAAACCATCGAGGACGCCTGGCGGCGCGCCGGCGTGGGCGGCATCGAGGCCATGCAGGGCGTGGAAACCCACGACTGCTTCAGCACCACCGAATACGTGGCGATTGACCACCTTGGCCTGACACCACCGGGCCAGAGCTGGCAGGCGGTGGCGGACGGGCGCATCGAGCGCGGAGGCAGTTGCCCCATCAACATGGGCGGCGGCCTGATCGGCTGCGGCCACCCGGTGGGTGCGACCGGCGCCCGCATGCTGCTGGACGCAGCGCACCAGGTCAGCGGTCAGGCCGGCGACTGCCAGATCGAGGGGGCCAAGCGCATGCAGACCCTGAACATCGGCGGCTCCTTCGCCACCGTGGTGAGCTTTGTGGTGGAGGCAGGGTAGGGATGGCCCCCCCCGAAGCGCCTGCGGCGCCTCCCCCCAGGGGGGCTCCACCAGCGGCCTGGCAGAGCCAGATCCGCGGTGTCTGCTGGAAGGGGCGGTGTGCCTACCGACGCTCACTCTAGGGATGGCCCCCCCCGAAGCGCCTGCGGCGCCTCCCCCCCAGGGGGGCTCCACCAGCGGCCTGGCAGAGCCAGATCCGCGGTGTCTGCTGGAAGGGGCAGCGCGGACGTCATGGGTGAACGTCATAGCGAGATAGGGAGGATTGAGTTGTTGGAAATTTTAATGAAAAAGCCTGTTTAATCAGGCTACGTAAGCGCTAATAGCTATCAATTTTGATTTTTGGAGCCTTTCATGACCCAAGCCCTCATCATCGACGCCGTGCGCAGCCCGCGTGGGCGCGGCAGCGACAAAGGCGCGCTGCACAGCCTGCGCCCTGTGGACCTGCTGGCCCAGCAGTTCCAGGCGCTGGCGCAGCGCAGCGGCATCGCCACCGACCAGGTCAGCGATGCCATCGTCGGCTGCGTGACGCAGACCGGCGCACAGGGCAGCAACATCGGCAAGCTGGGCCTGATCGCGGCGGGCTGGAGCGAGGCGGTCTCGGGCCTTAGCATCAACCGCTACTGCGCCTCGGGCCTGAGCGCCGTGCAGTTCGCGGCCTACCAGGCGCTGGCCAATGACGCTTTGGCCGTGGGCGCGGGAGTCGAGATGATGTCGCGTGTGCCCATGGCCTCCGACCAGGGGCCGCTGACGCATGACGCCGAATTGCAGGCGCGCCATGCGTTGGTGCCCATCGGTCTGGCGGCCGATGCTGTCGCCAGCATCGAGGGCTTTACACGCGCCCAGTGCGACGCCTACGCGCTGGCCTCGCAGCAGCGCGCCTGCGCGGCGCGTGAGGCCGGCTGGTTCCGCTCGATCGTGCCCGCGCTGGGCGACGCCGGACAGGTGCTGCTGGCGCAGGACGAGACGCCGCGCGCGCAGACCACCCTCGCGGGCCTGGGCCAGCTGGAGCCGGCCTTTGCCGCGCTGGGCGAAAAATACGGCGTCAATAGCCTGTTGTGCACGCGCTATGGCCTGGCCCGGATGCAGCACGTGCAGCACGCGGGCAACTCTCCGGCGATGGCCGACGGCGCCTCGGCAGTGCTGCTGGCCAGCCCGGCGGCGGCGCAGCGCCTGGGCCTGCGCGCACGCGCTCGCATCGTGGCGGTGGCCGATGCGGCGGTGGACCCCACGCTGGCGCTTACCGGTGCGGTGGACGCCACGCGCCGGCTGCTGAAGCGCGCCGGACTGGGTGTGGCCGACATCGATCTGTTCGAGGTCAATGAGTCGTTTGCCGCGCTGATGCTGCACTACATGAAGCAGCTGGAGGTGCCGCACGACAAGCTCAACGTCAATGGCGG
>JAYVXE010000344.1:0-4176 GCA_043785395.1 Burkholderiaceae bacterium
CTACCAAAACACCGCCGGCATGACCGGCTTGTCGGCCCGTACCCAGCACGCGCTGTACAACGCCCGCCATGTGATGGGCGCAGCGTTCCGGCGCGACCCGGTCAACCGCGCCAACTTTTTGCGCATCTTGCAGCAACCGGTTGGCATCACCCACGCGCTGCGGCTGATGAACCAAACCTCGGTACTGGGGCGCTACCTCTGGGTGTTTCGCAACATCGTCGGCCAAATGCAGCACGACCTGTTCCATGCCTACACGGTAGACCAGCACATCCTGATGGTGCTGCGCAACCTGCGCCGCTTCTTCATCGCCGAGCACGCACACGAATACCCGTTTTGCTCACAGCTCGCAGCCGGCTGGGACAAGCCCTGGCTGCTGTTTGTTGCAGCCCTGTTTCACGACATTGCCAAAGGCCGGGGCGGCGACCATTCGCTGCTGGGCGCAGCCGACGCCAAGCGCTTTTGCCGCGAGCACGGCATGGCAGCCGCCGACACCCAGCTGATCGTCTTCTTGGTGAAAGAACACCTGCAGCTAAGCCTGGTCGCCCAAAAAGCCGACCTCAGTGACCCAGGCGTGATTGCCGCGTTTGCCCAACGCGTCGGCACCGAGCGCCAGCTCACGGCGCTCTACCTGTTGACGGTTGCCGACATCCGAGGCACCAGCCCCAAAGTCTGGAACGCCTGGAAAGCCAAGCTGCTGGAAGACCTGTACCGGCTCACGCTGCGCCGGCTGGGCGGGCGCGAGCCTGACGCCGGAGCCGAGGTCGAGGCCCGCAAACGCGAAGCCCGCCGGCTGCTGGCCCAGCTTTGCCCGCCTAACACAGCGCTTGCGCCCAGCGCCGCAGCGCTTGCGCCCCTGCGCCCCGACTTGCAGCAACCGCTCTGGGACAGCCTGGACGTCGGCTACTTCATGCGCCACGAAGCAGCCGATATCGCCTGGCACAGCCACCAGATCACACACCACCTGGCGCAGCCAAACAGCCAAGCGACGGCGGCCCTGGTGCGGGTGCGCCCCTCACCCCTTGGCGAAGGCCTGCAAGTGCTGGTCTACACCACCGACCAGCCCGAACTGTTCGCCCGCATTTGTGGTTATTTCGACCGCAGCGGCTTCAACATCCTGGATGCCAAAGTCCACACCACGCTGACTGGCCTGGCACTCGACAGCTTTCAAATCGTCAGCAGCGCCCTGCTGCCACCCCAGTACCTTGAGCGCAGCCAGCAGGTCGCCGCCGAGCTGGCCGCCAGCATTGCCCGCGCCGACCCCCTGCCCCCACCCAGCCGGGGCCGGGTATCACGCCGGGTCAAGAGTTTTCCCATCACGCCAAGAATCGACCTGCGCCCCGACGACCAAGCCCAGCGCTGGTTGCTCAGCATCGTCGCCAGCGACCGCATCGGCCTGCTCTACGCCGTCGCCCGCGTGCTGGCCAAACACCAGATCAATCTGCGCCTGGCCAAAATCAGCACACTCGACGAACGGGTTGAGGACAGCTTCTTGATTGACGGCGCAGCGCTGCAACACAACGCCACGCAAATCGCCATAGAGACCGAGCTGCTGCAAGCCCTGGGCATGTAAGCCCGTGGCCAGCCGCCAAATTCAGACCACAACCGGCTCGGGCTCCAGCCGAATCCCAAAGCGCTCATAAACGCTGGTCTGGATGGCCTGCGCCAGCAGCATCACTTCGCCGCCGGTGGCGCTGGCAGCAGCATTGCCAACACCGTGGTTGACCAACACCAGCGCCTGCTTGTCGTAAACGCTGGCATTGCCGACCGACTTGCCGCGCCAGCCACAGGCGTCAATCAGCCAACCGGCGGCCAGCTTGACGCGGCCATCGGCCATCGGGTAATGCACGATTTTGGGCTCGCGCGCGATGATGTCGGCGCATTGCTCGGGGCTGACCGTGGGGTTTTTGAAAAAACTGCCCGCATTGCCAATCACTTGCGGATCGGGCAGCTTGGCCTGGCGGATCTCGCACACCCAGTCAAACAGTTGCTGTGCCGACGGCTGCGCAACACCTTGCTCAACCAGCTTGCGCTCCAAATCGGCATAGCCCAGCACCGGCGACCACGGGCGCGGCAGCCGAAAGCGCACCCGTGTGATGACGGCCCGCCCAAGCAGGCCGTGGCCGCGTGCCGCTCCGTCATGGCGCTCGGGCGCCGCATGTTTGAACACCGAGTCACGGTAGCCAAAGCCGCACTGCGCAGCGTTCAGGGTAAAGGCCGCGCCGCTGTCAAGGTCCACCGCGTCGAGCGCCTCAAAACGGTCTTGCAACTCAAGACCGTAAGCACCAATGTTTTGCACCGGTGCAGCGCCCACCGTGCCGGGGATCAAGGCCAGATTCTCCAAACCCGGATAGCCTTGTTGCAGCGTCCAGGCGACAAAATCGTGCCAATTCTCACCGGCACCGGCCTCGACAATCCAGGCGCTCGGGGTTTGCGCCAGCAGCCGGCGGCCCCTGATTTCGACCTTGAGCACCAAAGCCTTGATGTCGCCCGTAATGACGGTATTGCTGCCGCCGCCCAGCACAAAACGCGGCTGCGCGGCCAACACCGGATCGGCAGCAAGTTGCTGCGCCTCGGCCGCGCTGCGCAGACGCACCAGCTGGTGCGCACGGGCCACAATGCCAAAGCTGTTGTAAGACTGGAGGGGGACATTTTTCTCGATTAACATGGCCGCGATTGTCGCATTCGACATCGGCCCCAGCCGCACCCAGCCGCACGCACCAAAGCCGCTTGGCACTTCGCCCCGCCGCTGCGACGGGCCAAGCCCGGCGCATTTTTCAACCAACACACCCAGCCCTACCCTCTACCCCATGCCTACTTTTGATACTGTTTGTGAAGCCGACCTGGTCAAGGTCAAGAACGCGGTCGAGAACACCGCCAAAGAAATCGGCACCCGCTTTGACTTCAAAGGCACGGCCGCTGCGATCGAGCTCAAGGACAAAGACATTACCCTGATCGGTGACGCCGAATTCCAGCTCGACCAAGTCCAAGACGTACTGCGCAACAAGCTCACCAAGCAAGGCGTTGACGTGCGCTTCCTCGACATTGGCGACAGCCAAAAAATGGGTGGCGACAAAGTCAAGCTGGTGATCAAAGTGCGCAACGGCATCGAGGCCGAGCTGGCCAAAAAAATCCAGCGCCTGGTCAAGGACAGCAAGCTCAAAGTCCAAGCCTCCATCCAAGGCGACGCCGTGCGCATCACCGGCGCCAAGCGCGACGACTTGCAAGCAGCGATGGCCTTGATCAAAAAAGACATTGCCGACATGCCCTTGAGCTTTGACAACTTCCGCGACTAAGGCGAGCAAAGCGACCAAAACGACTTCCTCGGCGAAAATCCAGTCCACCTACACGCACGGCCATGACCTACCGCAGCCCCATCAAACACTGCAAAAACTGCGGCAGCGCCGTGGTCTACCGGTTGCCGGACGACGGCGACACGCGCCAACGCGCGGTGTGTCCGCAGTGCCACACCATCCACTACGAGAACCCACTGAACGTGGTCGGCACGCTGCCGTACTGGGGCGAACAAGTCTTGCTCTGCCAACGCAACATCGAGCCGCGCTGGGGCAAATGGACGCTGCCCGCCGGCTTCATGGAATTGAATGAAACCCTCGCCGAGGGCGCAGCGCGCGAGACCGACGAAGAAGCAGGGGCAGAGTTTGAGCTCGACGGACTCTTCAGCATCCTGAATGTTGCCCGTGTCGGCCAAGTGCATTTCTTCTACCGCGCCCGCCTGCTCAGCACCCGGCTCCAACCCGGCCACGAAACCATCACCGCGCGCCTGTTCACCGAGGCCGAAATTCCCTGGGAAGAAATCGCCTTCAAAACCGTCAAAGAAACCCTGGAACGCTACTTCGCCGATCGCCGCCAAGGGGTATTTGGCCTGCACCTGGCAGATATTGGCTAACCAACCAGACCAACATACCGGCGGCCATCGCATAGAATCCCGCCGTCGGGCTTGCGCCAAGCCCCGTGAAGACAAAAATGCGGGCGTAGTTCAATGGTAGAACGGCAGCTTCCCAAGCTGCATACGAGGGTTCGATTCCCTTCGCCCGCTCCACATCAGCATTCCTGGCAGCTCCAGGGAATGCCAGAACGTGTTGTAAAAACGTGTTTTCGATCCTCCCTGGTTTTCTACGAAACCACGGGAATACTGATTGCCCACGCCATGGACCTTCC
>JAYVXE010000345.1:0-4171 GCA_043785395.1 Burkholderiaceae bacterium
CTCTGGGAGAGGGGGTAAAACAAAAGCGCACTGCATGCCGTGACCTGAGTAGTTACGAAAAAACATGCCTGGGCATGCAAAGAAACACACGCTGGGTCGGCACAGTCCGCGCCGCCCAGACCACTGTTGTCAGCCTTGGTAGCGCAAGGGTTGGCGGATTTCTGCTGCCAACGCAGCCGGATAAACCAATTCCCGCAAAAAATCGGCATCGGCGCGCACTTCCTGCGCTGCCTTGGCATAGCCAAAATAATCCAAATAGTCAGGCATCTGCTGCACCAGCATCTCAAAGCCAGCTTGTGCATTGAGGCCACGCGCACGCGCCGCCTGCACCAGCGGTGTGGGCTGGCCGCGCAGCACGATGTCGAACAGCGCTGCGTGCGGCTCCATCCGTGCCACATCAAGCGGTAGCGCATCTGCGGCGTTCGCCCCCAAAGGCGTGGCATTGATGACCAGGTCGTAGCCAGCCGGATCGTTGCTGTCGACCGCCAGCGCCGTGGCGTCAAAAAACGAATCAAGCCGCACCGCCGAGCCCGCCGCCTTGCCCGCCGCGCGGTCGTAAAAAGCGATAAGTTCGGCCCCGTTCACCGTGCCGCCTTCGGCCAGTGCCACGCCGATCGCAGCCGCGCTCACACCGGCACCCAGCACCAGCACGCGCTTGCCGCGAAACGGAATACCGTAATAGTCAAGCGCCGCCAGCAGGCCATCACCGTCGAACAAGTCGCCCTCCAAGTCGCCGTTGTCCAGTCGACGCACCACATTCACCGAGGCCGCCACACGCGCCCCAACCCCGCAGCCGTCGAGCTGGTCGAGCAGCAAGGGCTTGTGCGGCGGTGCAATCGCCATGCCGCGCACATTGGATGCCAAAAACGCGCCGCGCACGAACGGCACCAGATCACGCCGGCTCACCTGCACCGCCAACATCACAGCGTCGATGCCGCAGCGCGCAAACGCTGCATTGAACATACGCGGCAAGCGCACATGGGTGACCGGATCGGCCGGCAACAGATAGATAGCTGTGCTGCCAGTGATGGAAGAGAACATGGTGGGAACCTCGCTTGGAGTCAAATCAAAACCGAAAGCATATTGCGGGATTCGACGCCAACCAGGCCCGTCCAAGAAAATGACCACAAGACATGCACCTGGCTACCCATCCTGTCCACCGCTGCGCCCAGCTTCAAGCCAGCACGCGGCGATCTTTGACGTCCTGCGCCTCGGCCAGCGTTTGTGCGCGCAGCCGCTCGTATTCCGTGCGGCTCAACGGCCTTGCATTCGGATTGCCGAGATCGTGCAGTTGAACCCTGAAAGTCTCTCGTGCACTGAACACCGCCAGTGCGGCAACCACGGTAATTCCAAAGGCGATCGCGCCAATGATCAGCGGGATATTGGCCGTGCCGGGAGGCGCCAGCGTGACAAACAGGGCCGGCAACATGGCCGTGATGGTGGTGCCAGTGTTTTGCGCAATCGCCATTGCCGAGCAGCGCACCCGCGCCGGGAACAGCTCTGGGTAAAAGCTCGGGAACACCGCGTTATAGCCTTGGTAGACCACACCCCACATCAGCAGCGACATGAGAATCGCCAACGGCACATGGTGAATACTGATGGCGTAAAGATAGCCAAACGAGAGCAGACCGGCACCGAGGGCTCCAACGATGATGGGCGGGCGGCGGCCAATTTTGTCCGACAAATTGCCCACGAACGGGATCACGAGCACCGCCAAGAGATTGCCCAGCACCGGAATCCACAGGTAGACGTCTTTCTGAAAACCAATGCCGTACGCCGGCTGTACCGCATAGGCCGCGCCAAACACGGTGGCCACCACCGGAATCACATTCATCAGCGAGCCGCAGACCACGCGCAACATGTCGGCCCAGTGGTAGATGAAGGCTTGGGCGATCGGGGCTCTGGCCGGTGTTTTAGCGTTTTCAGCGGCGGTGAAAACCGGCGTTTCATCCACTTCGCGGCGAATGATGTAGCCCGCCACGATCACCAAAAAGCTCAGCAAAAATGGAATCCGCCAACCCCAGCTGTTGAACGCCTCTTCGGGCATGAAGTGCGCGAGCGGCAAGAACACCGCCGCTGCCAAAATTTGCCCCGCCTGCACGCCTTGCAGTGTGAAACTGGCAAAAAAGCCGCGTCGGCCAAACGGTGCATGCTCCAAAATCATCGAACTCGCCCCGGCGATCTCACCGGCCACGGCAAAGCCCTGTACCAAGCGCAACAACACCAACAAAGCGGGCGCGACCCAGCCCACCTGGCTGTAGGTTGGCAGCAAGCCGACGGCGATGGTCGAAAAACCCATCAAAAACATGCACAGCAGCAAAACCTGCTTGCGGCCCCGGGTGTCACCCCAGTGGCCAAGCACCACCGCCCCAATCGGGCGCGCCACATAACCCACGCCGTAGGTCGCCAACGAGGCGATGATGGCCAGTCTAGGGTCGGTGGAGGGGAAGAAAATCTGCGGAAAAATCAGCGACGCAGCGGTCGCGTAGATAAAGAAGTCGTAATACTCCAGCGCCGACCCTATCCAGCCGCTGGCAGCGGCCTTTTTGGACTGGCGTTGGTCTTTTTGCTCCAGCGATGTGGTTGTTCCCATGTGTGTCTCCTTTTTAAAAATAAGTTATCAATAGGACCTACCTATGGCTTGCGCCGCATCCAGCGCTTGCGTTGTGTGCGCATCCGTCAAGAGAAGCCTGTCGGAGTTGAAAATCGTCGGCTGCGTGTCGGCTCGGCTGGTACCGGGCGACTGTAAAGCTTGGCGGCCATCCAAGGCAGCGTCGAGCACACGGCGCGAACGATAATCGACCGCACGCGCACCCTCTGCGCACCAAAACCGGGTTTCTTCTAAGCATGGACACAGACACACAGCCACCGATAGACCGCAAACTTTTGATTGAAGGCCTGGGCAAAGGCCTGCGCGTGATCGAGGCCTTCACCGAACAGTCGCGCCTAACCGCCACCGAAGCCGGTCAACGGGCGGCACTCACCCGTACCGCCGCCCGGCGCTATTTGCTCAGCCTCGTGCACTATGGCTACGCTGCCACCGACGGCAAGTACTACTGGTTGCTGCCGCGCGTGCTGCGGCTTGGGCAGGCCTTCATGGAAAGCGCACGGGTGCCCCGCATCGCCCAGCCATTGCTGCAACGGGCCACGCAACAGTGTGGAGAGACGCTCAATATTGGTGCGCTCGACGGGCATGAAATCGTTTACCTATCGCGCAGCCATTCGCCGCAAACTATTCTGATGGGCTTTCACCCCGGCGCACGGGTACCCGCCCACGTTGTTGCCCAAGGCTTTGCCATCCTCTCCACCTGGGACGACGCTGCGCTGGATGCCTGGATTGCGGAGCACGACTTTGCCAGCTTCACCGGCTTCACCCTGGTTGAGCCCAGCGCATTCCGTGACTGCGTACAGCGCGCGCGCCACCTCGGTTATTGGCAAATCGACCAATACATCACGTTTGGCCTGTGCGGCCTGGCCGTACCACTGCGCGACCGCAAAGGGCAGTGCCAGTACGCACTCAGCGTCACCGTACAACGCACGCGCTACCCCGACGAGCAGCTGAGTGCCAAGCTACTGCCGGTGCTGCGCGAAGTGGCCGAGGCGTTGCGGCTGATCATCTGAGCCAGATGAGCGCGCCCCCGGTTGCCAGGCCAGGGTGGGGCAAAAACCATGCGACATGCCAACTGGCCGCTTGGGGTCAACCCTGTTCGAGAGCGCCATGGTAAAAATTTGTACGGAACCGTTTGGAGCAGCGCAGTCCCACCAAAATCTCCCGCTTTTTTGTGGCAAAGGGCCATGCGCGTCCTCGTTCCGGTAAATCACAGCCTGCCACGGCATGGATTTGATGGGTTTTGTTACCACGATGCGTTGCTTTTTGTGAGATTTTTGATATTTAACTTACACTTCCGTCCGATCTTGCTTTGGCGCTTTGCGCATCCGTTTTTTCTTGGCAAGCAAAAAACGAGAGGACAGTGTGACAAAACCCATCGTTCAAGGGAAGCAACGCGTGACGCTGCACCGCTACTTTTGCCTTGCGGCGCCAGCCGCCTGTTGGCGGACCCTGGCCCGTACCCCCGCCCCAAGCCTGCTCGCACTGCTGCCCCTGCTGGCACTACTGACGCTACTGGGCGCGCCGCTCCCCACGGCGCAAGCGCAAAGCAGTAGCAGCAAT
>JAYVXE010000346.1:0-4167 GCA_043785395.1 Burkholderiaceae bacterium
CCACTAGCGGGCCGGGAATCGGCGGGCAGTCGTAGTGTGGGCTGGGGCGGTCTTATGGAGTGGCAACCGGTTGGCCTGCCGTGTCCTTGATCTGGCCCCAGGACTTGGCAATGATTTTTTTGACGCTGTCCGGCATGGGCACATAGTCCAGGCTGGCCGCTGTGGCGTCGCCGCCTTTATACGCCCAGTCGATGAATTTCAGCACCGTCGCGGCCTGGGCCGGCTTGTCTTGCACCTTGTTCATCAGAATAAAAGTGGCCGAGGTGATGGGCCAGGCGTCTTGGCCGGGCTGGTTGGTCAGAATTTGGTAAAAACTCTTGTCCCAAGCCGCACCGGCTGCCGCTGCCTTGAAGCTGGCTTCATTGGGCGAGACAAAATTGCCGGCTGCATTTTGCAGTTGTGCATAGGTCATTTTGTTTTGCTTGACGTAGGCGTACTCAACATAGCCGATCGAGTTTGGCAGGCGGCCCACAAACGCGGCCACACCCTCGTTGCCCTTGCCGCCCGCGCCGGCCGGCCAGTTGACGGCCGTGCCCTCGCCAACCTGGCTCTTCCAGTCGGGGTTGACCTTGCTCAGGTAGTTGGTAAAGCCAAAGCTTGTGCCCGAGCCGTCGGCGCGGCGCACCAAGGCAATCGCCGCATCGGGCAGTGCCAAACCAGGGTTGATGGCCTTGAGCGCGGGGTCGTCCCAGCGGCTGATTTTGCCCAGGTAAATATCGCCCAGCAGCTGGCCGCTGAGCTTTAACTGGCCGGGCGCAATGCCCTTGATATTCACCACCGGCACAATGCCGCCGATCACCGTTGGGAACTGCACCAAGCCCTTGGCCTGCAAGTCGGCGTCTTTCAGCGGCGCATCGGAGGCACCAAAATCGACGGTTTTGGCCTCGATCTGCTTGAGGCCTGCGCCCGAGCCCACCGATTGGTAGTTGATCTTGGCGCCGGTCGCCTTGTGGTAATCCGAGGCCCATTTGGCGTACAGCGGAGCCGGGAAGCTGGCCCCTGCGCCGGTTGCTTCTTGCTGCGCCGTGGCGCTCGAAAAACCCAGCACAGCCAGTGTGGCTGCGCAAACCTGGAGCATGGACTTTTGCATAAAAAAACCTTGTGTTGGGGTTGCGCCAGGCCTGGGTAGGTCTGGCTTAGAGCGGACTGTAAAAGTCTTGTATGACAGATTGATGACACAGCACAGCACAACACCTAGCGCGCAGCCGCTCTGTAGCCGGTGCTGGAAATGACAGAAGTTTTGTCCTGGATCAGCTGCGTGCGAGATGCAGCGGGAATGGCGCAAAAACCGGCTGATTGCGCCCCTACAATCTTGGCGGACTTGTCGCATCGGCTGCAATGGCGCCGCAGGTGCCCGCACCTTCACAAATCCTCTTCCTCGACGACGCAATTTCCGGTGTATGTGCTCTTAACCCAGCCCTCGCATCTGGCGACGTCCTAACTGTCATGCATGGGCCAAGCACCACCGAGCGATGAAACCGCGCCGCGAGACGAGCGCGCCGCTTCCAGTGCACCCGTGGATCTTGCTCTGCCAGGCCACCGGGTGCGCCCCCTTGAGGGGGCGAGCGCCGCAGGCGCTTCGGGGGTGGTCCACATTAATCCGGCTTGTGTCCCTCGGGCTTCAAGCCCTCCGCTGTACCCATAGTGAAACAATAAATCCATGAAAAAATATATCTTGCTGACCGCTCTGGCCGCCACGTTGACCGCGTGCGGTGGTGGCGATGAGGAGTCTGGCGGGTCTTCCTTGCCGAACAACCCCAACCCCAACCCGGCACCGACGCAGCCTACCAACCCCAACCCAGGGCCGGTCGTGGGTCCTAATATGAGTTATGCGTTCGGACCTGTGCACCAAGGGGGCACAGAATTTTTGGCCGCTTTGAATGCACAAGGCTCCAATGGCTACAGCTATGTGAGCCTGCTGGCATTGGATGCAGTCGGTGCCGATATTCGCAGTTTTTATGCCAAAAAATCTGACGCAAGCACCTACGCTTACGCATTGCAGCCCACCCCCGCGTTGGCTTCAGAATTGATGGGCCAGGCCAATGCCCAGGGCGCCAATGGTTATGCTTTTGCTGGCTTGGATGCCCGAGGTGTGATTTATAAAAAGGATGCGGCCAGCAGCGCCAGCTACACCTACCGGAGCCAGCCCAGTTTGGGCGGCAGTGCTGATTTTCTGCAAAAGGCCAAGAGCGAAGGTGCTAGCGGTTACCGTTTTGTGACGGAAATTTCAGTCAATGGCGCTGTTTTCATCTACGAAAAGGCCAGCGGCAATGCCGTCTATGACTATGAGGTTTTGCCTACGCCGGGCACGGATGCCGAGTTCCTGGCCCAGCTGAATGCGCAAGGTGCCAAGGGGTTCCGTTTCACCATGCCGTATTTTTTTGGTAGCGAGGGATTCAAGCTGGTCTACGCCAAGGACACTAAGCAGGCGGCGAAATTTGTCTTCGAAGCGCTGGAGAGCCAAGGCAACAATGCCGCGAACTTGCTGGCCCAGGCGAATGCGCAAGGAGCCCAGGGTCGGGGCTGGGTCGGCGACTACTACATGCCGAGCCAGACCACCAAGACGCTGTACTTCAAGGCGACGGACTGTGCCGGCCCCTTGTGTGAGGTGCGCACCTTGTTCGGGTTCTAAACCGCGGGTCAAGCACATAGGACTTACGCAGGTGGGATGGCCAGGGCCCGGAAGTTCCGTTCATAGCGGCTGAGTGCCTCTGCCGCCTTGCGGCGCTGCTCCGGGGTGGTGCTGTTGTGCACGGCGGCAAAGGTGGTGCAGGACTCTTGTTCCATTTTTTCTTGGTAGGCGCGGTACGCCGGGTCGGGCGAGGCCAGCGTGCGTTGCCACCAGGCAGAGATTGCCGCTTGCGCCGCTGTGGCTGAGGCCTGGTGGGCCACCAGCGGGCGCAGGGTGTTCAAAAGGTCTTGCTCGCGGCGCAGCCGCTCCGCGTAGCTTTGGCGGGCATCAAAGCCCGATGCATCGACCCGTTGCTGGACGACCGCCAGCTGTGCCGCGTCCAGTTGTCCGTACAGCATCTCGGCCCGTTCAATGGCTTTTTTGCGGCGCTGGTCGTGCGCTTTTTGGGCCGGGATGTCGATGAAGTCATCCTGAAACTCGGCGTCTTTTTTGGCGAACCGGCGCTCTATGTGCGCCAGCTGCTCGGTGCTCAGCTGGCCCACCAGGGCGGCCACTGTCGGCTCGAACTGGGCGGGCACGCTCAGCAGTTGCTGGCGCACCTCGGCATAGACGGTGCAGGCCTGGCCGGGCTCCATGTCGTTGGGCAGCTGGGGGCGCAGCTTTTGCAAGGTGTCGATGTAGCCGGGCAGCTGGGTCTGGCGGTGCCAGGCGTGCAGCTGGCCCAGCGCGTCCTGCACCTGGGGCCGCTGGGCGGGGCTGAAGTCCACGTAGGCATCCAGATACCAGTAGGCCAGCTCGGGGGCTTGGTTGTAGGCCATTTTCATGGCACTGCAGCCCTGTAGCAGGGCTGCGATCAGCAGTGCTGACAGGGCGATAACTGGGCCGATAACTGGGCGGCCGACCGGGCGGCCAACCGGGTGGCTCTCGGCCCGTTGCCGGGCCTGTTTAATCTCGGCCCGTTGCCGGGCCTGTGTAAACCACCTACCACCACTGTTCAGAGAAAATTTCATGGCAAGCCCGCTGGATGTCGTCATCATGGCCGCGGGCAAAGGCACGCGGATGCAAAGTGCACGGCCCCAAGTGTTACACCGTTTTGGGGGGCCGTGCTTTGCTGGCCCATGCCCTCACCTGTGCTGTGTGCTGTGTGCTGTGGGCTGCGGCTTATGCCTGTGTCAGCGCTGGGTCCCAAGCCAGTGCATCGGCCACGCGCAGCGCGGCGTAGGCGTCATTGGCGGCGTACAGCAGTTGTGCCGGGCTGAGTTGGCGCACCGCCCAGTTGGAGGTGGTTTGTTTGCGTGATTTGCCAAAACGCTGCTCGAACACCAGGGCGATGGCGGCTTTGACGCCGACTTCGCGCCGGTAGCCGCGCTCGCGCAGCGCGCTGTCCAGGTCGTACAAGGCCTGGGCCTCGACCCCCAGCTTGCGCTGGATTTGGCTGCGGTCACCGCCAAGGCCAAAGCCAAACTTGGCCAGGCTTGGCGCCTGCAGCAGGCGTACCACGGCGTCGCGGCAGGCCGGGTCGTGGAGTTGAAACA
>JAYVXE010000347.1:0-4162 GCA_043785395.1 Burkholderiaceae bacterium
TCTTTGCGAGCTGGCCTCAAAAAATGAGGGCGGATTCGCAGCCCAAAGCCAGGGCGCAGCTTGTGAACACAAACGCCGCACTGGGCTTCTTGCGAGGCCCAGTGCGGCGGGTTCCACCTGGCCCAGAGCGCGCGCGCTCTAGGCACGCTCTGGGCCAGAGACTGCGGGCACTTAGTCCTTCTTGACTTCTTTGACCTCGGCGTCGACCACGTTGTCGTCGGCTGGGGCTTGGGCCTCGGCTGCGCCAGCGGCCTGGGCGGCTTGGGCGGTTTGCTCGGCTTGCATGTCGGCGTAGATTTTCTCGCCCATTTTTTGGCTGGCGTCCATCAGGGCCGCGCTCTTGGCTTCGATGGCGTCCTTGTCCTCAAAGCCCAGAACTTCTTCCAAGGCCTTGGCCGCAGCTTCGATGCTCTCTTTGTCAGCCGCTTCCAGCTTGTCGCCGTGCTCGACCAGGCTCTTGCGGGTGCTGTGCAGCGTGGCCTCCGCGGTGTTGCGGGCCTGCACCAGTTCGAGTTTTTTCTTGTCGTCGGCGGCGTTGACTTCGGCGTCTTTCACCATTTGCTGGATCTCGGCCTCGGACAAGCCCGAGTTGGCTTTGATCGTGATCTTGTTCTCTTTGCCCGTGCCTTTGTCTTTGGCGCCAACGTGCAAGATGCCGTTGGCGTCAATGTCAAACGAGACCTCGATCTGCGGCGTACCACGCGAGGCCGGTGGAATGCCTTCGAGGTTGAACTCGCCCAGCATCTTGTTGCCGGTTGCGATTTCGCGCTCGCCTTGGTAGACCTTGATCGTCACAGCGGGCTGGTTGTCGTCGGCGGTCGAGAAGGTTTGGGCAAACTTGGTCGGGATGGTGGTGTTCTTGGTGATCATCTTGGTCATCACACCGCCCAGCGTCTCGATGCCCAGCGACAACGGCGTGACGTCGAGCAGCAGCACGTCCTTGCGGTCGCCGCTCAAGACCTGGCCCTGGATGGCCGCGCCCACGGCCACGGCCTCATCGGGGTTGACGTCCTTGCGTGGCTCTTTGCCAAAGAACTCTTTGACCTTTTCTTGCACCTTGGGCATGCGCGTCATGCCGCCGACGAGGATCACGTCGTTGATGTCGGCAACGTTGATGCCCGCATCCTTGATCGCTGTGCGGCAGGGCGCGAGCGTGCGCTCGATCAGCTCTTCAACCAGGGCTTCGAGCTTGGAGCGGCTGAGCTTGACACTCAAGTGCTTGGGGCCAGAGGCGTCGGCAGTGATGGAGGGCAGGTTGATGTCGGTCTGCGCGCTGTTGGAGAGCTCGATCTTGGCCTTTTCGGCGGCCTCCTTCAGGCGTTGCAGTGCCAGCACGTCCTTGCTGAGGTCAACGCCTTGGTCTTTTTTGAACTCGGCAATGATGAAGTCGATGATGCGCTGGTCGAAGTCTTCGCCGCCGAGGAAGGTGTCGCCATTGGTGGACAGCACTTCAAACTGCTTTTCGCCGTCGACGTCGGCAATCTCGATGATGGAGACGTCAAAAGTGCCGCCACCAAGGTCGTACACCACGATCTTGCGATCGCCTTGTTCGACCTTGTCCAGACCAAAGGCCAGTGCCGCTGCGGTTGGCTCGTTGATGATGCGCTTGACCTCCAGGCCGGCAATGCGGCCGGCGTCCTTGGTCGCTTGGCGCTGGGCGTCGTTGAAGTAGGCGGGCACCGTGATGACGGCCTCGGTCACGGGTTCGCCCAGGTAATCCTCGGCGGTTTTCTTCATCTTGCGCAGAATGTCGGCGCTGACCTGCTGGGCCGATATTTTCTTGCCGTGCACCTCAACCCAGGCGTCACCGTTGTCGGCGGGGACGATTTGGTAGGGCACCAGGCTGATGTCTTTTTGCACCTCTTTGTCGGTGAACTTGCGCCCAATCAGGCGCTTGATTGCGTACAGCGTGTGCTTGGGGTTGGTCACGGCCTGGCGTTTGGCCGAGGCACCGACCAGCACCTCGCCGTCCTCCAAGTAGGCAACGATAGACGGCGTGGTGCGCGCACCCTCAGAGTTCTCGATCACGCGGGTGGTGTTGCCCTCCATGACTGCGACGCAGCTGTTGGTGGTGCCCAGGTCAATGCCGATGATTTTTCCCATATTTTTCTCCCAATGTTTGATGAAATTTGACTGTTTTGAAAGTGCGGCTTGGTGTGCCGCTTTCAAGCCCGTGGTCGGCGTTTATTGCACTTTGTGTTGCAGTGTGCGGAAAATGGATTTTGCTATGAATTGTATTGCTGTATACGCTTGATTTTAAAGAGTTTCAGTGACTTTATTCTTGAAATCGAGTCGTATCAAGCGGCAGCATGATTAAATAGATAGCACTTGCCCCAAAGACTTTTTGCGCAGGCCACGCAGATCGAGCCCGCACGGCACTTCTTATTTGGGCGCAGCCACCGTGACCAGCGCCGGGCGCAGCACCCGGTCGGTGATCAGATAGCCTTTTTGGAGCACGCTGACGACCGTATTGGGCTCTTGCGCTGCGGGCACCACGCTGATGGCCTGGTGCTGGTGCGGGTTGAAGGCATCGCCTGGCGCGGGGTTGATGGCCAGCACCTTGTTGCGCTCCAGCGCGCTGCAGAGCTGGCGCAGCGTGGCCTCGGTGCCCTCGCGCAGCTGCTCGGCATTGGCGTTTTGGATGGCCAGACCGGCCTCCAGGCTGTCGGCCACCGGCAACAGGCTTTCGGCAAAACTTTCAATGCCAAATTTGCGTGCTTTGGCGACTTCGTCGTCGGCCCGGCGGCGGGCATTTTCGACATCGGCCTTGGCGCGCAGGTACTGGTCGGCCAAATCCGTGCACTTGGCCTGCAAGGCTGTCAACTCGCCTTGGGCTTGTGCCAAGGCCTCGGCATCGCTGGCGAAGTTGGCAAAGTTGAGGCCGGTTTCGAGGTCGGCGGCATCAGACTGGGCGGCCGTGGGCTGGAGAGAGTCTGGGTTGGTGGGGTTGATGGGCTTGGACATGCGTTGGTAGGGGTAGGTAAGAAAGTGACCAGCAGTATCTGGCGCATTTTCTTGGCGTTTCAAGGGGCGCTCGCCGCAGTTGCAAGCCAGGGCTGCCGAACGGCTGCGCCGTGGGATGTTAGCGGGCCGCACGCCACCGGTCGCTGACCGGCTGCCGTCATCGCGCTAGCCGTGCTGGGCGTTATAGGCATGCCCCCCACACACCGGAGCCCCTCCATGATCACCATCCATCTTGACATCGCCCACACCGTCGGCATTGCGGCTGTGCTGCTGGTGGTGGGCGAGTTGGCGCGAAAACACGTAAGCCTGTTGGGGCGCTACTTCATTCCTGCGCCCATCATTGGAGGGCTGCTGTTTTCCGTCTTCACGTTGATCGGCCACATCTCAGGCAGCTTCACGTTTGAGTTCTACGATGGCTTGCGCGCCTTTTTGCTGCTGGTTTTTTTCACCAGCATTGGTTTTTCGGCCAGCTTTACGCTGCTCAAGGCTGGCGGCGTTGGCGTGGCGCTGTTCTTGGTGGCCGCGCTGGGCCTGGTGCTGCTGCAAAACCTGCTTGGCCTGGCCTTGGCCAGCGTCTTGGGCATCAACCCCTTGATTGGCCTGGCCGCAGGCTCGACAGCGCTCACCGGCGGCCACGGCACCGCGGCCGCCTTTGGTCCGTTGCTGGAACAGGCCGGTGCGGCGGGGGCTTTGCCGGTGGCGATTGCCGCTGCCACCTACGGACTGGTCGCCGGTTGCCTGGTGGGCGGCCCAGTTGGCAGCCTGCTGCTGCGCCGCCACCGCCTGAGCGGGCCAAATGCTGCCAGCCAGGTAGGCAGCCAGGTGGCCAGCAAGAAGGGCAGCCAGGCGGATGCAGAGCGGGCGCCGAACACTGCGCTGACGGGCGCTGAATGTGGCGCTGAATGTGGCACTGAAAGCGCCGCAACGCGCGCGCAAAGCGCCAACCACACGGCGGTATACGCCACCATTCTTATCTCACTCTCGATTGGACTGGGCACGCTGCTGATCGATGCACTCCAGCGCCAAGGCGTGACGCTGCCGGCCTACCTCGGGCCGATGCTGGTGGCGGCCCTGCTGCGCAACCTTATCGACTGGCGCGGCTGGCAGCTGCCGCAGCGCCAGTTTGAGATGGTCGGCCAAGTCTCGCTGGCCTTCTTCTTGACCATGGCGCTGATGTCGATGCGCCTGTGGGAGCTGG
>JAYVXE010000348.1:0-4125 GCA_043785395.1 Burkholderiaceae bacterium
GCTGGTCGGCTCGGTGGTCAATGTCTTTGTTGGCTCCAGCGCCGCCATGATGGCGATCTCGGTGGCGGCCATTGGTATTTTCAGCGCCTTCATGCTGTACGACCTCAAGCGCATCATTGACGGCGGCGAGACCAACTACATCAGCGCGACGCTCTCGCTCTACTTAAGCATCTACAACGTGTTCCAAAGCCTGTTGATGCTGCTGGGCATTTTTGGCGGCGAACGCGACTAAGCCTCCCCCAAACAACCAAGCCCCTGGTCGCCCCCGACCAGGGGCTTTTTGCTGCACCCACCGCAGCCTCCACGTCAGCGGCGTGGGACGCCTGTGGGCGGCCCCGCCGAACCCTGTACGGTGAAATCAATAAGAGAGCTAAAGCATGAAACTCGCCACCTGGAACGTCAACTCTTTGACCGTGCGTTTGCCGCAGGTGCTGGACTGGCTGGCGGCCAATCCGGTCGATGTGCTGGCGCTGCAAGAAACCAAGATGACGGACGACAAGTTCCCGCACGCAGTCTTTGCCGCAGCGGGCTACCACGCGCAGTGGCTGGGCCAGAAGACTTACAACGGCGTGGCCTTGCTGTCCCGGACCGAAGCCAGCGAGGTGGTCAAAAACATTCCCGGCTTCAGCGATGACATGGCCCGCGTGATCACCGCCACCGTGCGCGGGGTGCGCGTGGTGGGGGCTTATTTCCCCAATGGCCAGGCGCCGGGCTCGGACAAGTTTGACTACAAAATGCACTGGCTCAAGGCCTTGCGCGACTGGCTGCGCACCGAGTTGCAGCAGCACCCGCAGCTGGTCTTGATGGGGGACTACAACATCACGTTTGACGACGCCGACGTCTGGGACCCGGTCGGCCTGAAGGACAGCATCCACTGCACCGACGAGGAGCGTTACCACTTGCAGGCGCTGGTCGCGCTCGGCTTGGTCGACAGCCACCGGCTGTTTGCGCAGCCGCCGCAGAGTTTTTCGTGGTGGGATTACCGCGACTTTGGCTTTCGGCGCAAGCGCGGAATGCGGATTGACCACATCTTGGTCAGCAGCGCACTCAAGCCTTTGGTGACGGCCTGTGTGATCGACACCGGGCCGCGCAAGAACGAGCGCCCCAGCGACCATGCGCCAGTGTTTGTGAGCTTGGACGGCATGGCCTGAAAAGCCAATCCACCATGTAATTCATAGCTTGTAGCGCTTGTTTTATTTTGATTTCAGTATGTTTTATACCTGAAACCCAACAATATAGAGCGGTAACAGCTATTAAAAAATAGTAATAGCTCGGCCTGCTTACGCCAGGCCCAAGGCCTGTATCTTGCGTGTGATGGTGTTGCGGCCGATGCCTAGTTGCTGTGCGGCCTCGACCCGGCGGCCTTTGCTATGGGCCAGTGCGGCGCAGATCAGGCGCGCCTCAAAGCGCTCGGCCAAGGCGGCCCAGAGCTCGGTTTGTCCGCTGCCCAGCAGCGCGGTCGCCTCGGCTTGCAGGCCTTGCTCCCAGCTGCTGTGGGCGGCCGCTGCAACGGCTGCAACGGCGGCAACGGCGGCCGCATTTTGCGGCACCTCGGCCAGTGCACGCCGAATCAGTGTCAGCGTCAGCGCCAAATCGAGCGGTTTGGGCACATAGGCGTAGGCCGCACGCGGCGCCAGCGCGCCAGCGCGTTGGCGCGCAGAGTCGGCCACCAGGGCAATCACGGCCAGGTCGGGGCAGCAGGCGGAGAACAGATCAAGCCCGTCCAGTTCCGCCTCGTTGAAGGCCGACTGCACGGCGCACAGCACCAGCGAGACGTCCACCGGGCCGGGTGCCGCCGTCGCACAAGGTAGCGCACGCAGCGCACGCAGCGCACGCAGCTCCTCCAGCGCTTGGCGCGGGTGGTTGAAGCTGCGGCTGGGCAGCTGCGCATGCCGCAGGGCCGGCACCAGCACGGCATGGCTGTGGGGGTCTTCGTCGATGATCCAGATGGCGTGGCGCATAGGGCGTGTGGCTGTGGTTTGGACGCCATGCGTCCTGTACGCAGACTGCGCGGGCTGCGCGGGCTAGCGCGGCACCGGCGCGGCGCGGCCCAGTTCGCGTTTGATGCCGGAGATATCGGCGTCGTTGCGGGCGATATCGGCCTTGAGCGCCTCCACCCGGTCGATGTATTTTTGGTGGTTGCGGGTCTCGGGGCCGAGCTTGTCGGGTGCGCCGTTGTTGTACTCCTTGCTCAATTCGGCCTGGCGCGTCTCGGCTTTGCGCAGCTCGGTCTCCAAAATCGCACGGGCGTCGGAGTCTCGGGCGCGCTGCTCGCCACTGGCAACCCGTGGCGCATTGGCGGGCGAGGATGCGGACGAGGACGCTGCGGCCGGACGCAGGCCTTCAATCACCGTGACGTTGCCGCCTTCGACCACTTTGCAGCCGCGTTTTCCGGCGTCTTTGGCGTTGGTGTATTCGTTGCCGCAGCGGTAGATGACGCTTGCGCCTTGCGCCTGGCACGCAGCCGCGCCGAGCAGGGCGAGGATCAGGGTAAAAGAGGTTTTGACGCGGTATTTCATGGGGACGGGGACTTCTGCAAACAGGCTTCTCTGCATGTCGACTCAGGTCTTGGGATAGCAAAAAAGCGGCTTGCGCCGCTCTTGGTGGAGGTCAACTCGACAGCCCGAGCTTACAGCGAATAGTACATGTCGAATTCGACCGGATGGGTGGCCATGCGCATGCGCGTGACCTCTTGCATCTTCAGCTCGATGTAGGCGTCGAGGTAGTTGTCGGTGAAGACGCCGCCTTTGGTCAAAAACGCCCGGTCTTGGTCAAGCTGCTCCAGCGCTTGGTCCAGGCTGTGGCAGACGGTCGGGATCAAGGCGTCCTCTTCGGGGGGCAGATGGTAGAGGTCTTTGGTGGCGGCCTCGCCGGGGTGGATCTTGTTTTCGACACCGTCAAGCCCGGCCATCAGCAGCGCCGAGAAGCCCAGGTAGGGGTTCATCAAGGGATCGGGGAAACGCGCCTCAACCCGGCGCCCTTTGGGGTTGGCGACAAACGGAATGCGGATCGAGGCCGAGCGGTTTTTGGCCGAATAGGCCAGCTTGACAGGTGCCTCAAAGCCGGGCACCAAGCGCTTGTAGCTGTTGGTGCCGGGGTTGGTGATGGCGTTGAGTGCGCGTGCGTGTTTGATGATGCCGCCGATGTAGTACAGCGCAAAGTCGCTCAGCCCGGCGTAGCCGTCACCGGCAAAGAGGTTTTTGCCGTCTTTCCAGACCGACTGGTGCACGTGCATGCCCGAGCCGTTGTCGCCGACGACGGGTTTGGGCATGAAGGTGGCGGTTTTGCCGTAGGCGTGGGCGACGTTGTGGATCACGTATTTTTGCAGCTGTACCCAGTCGGCGCGTTGGGTCAGGGTGCTAAAGCGGGTGCCGATCTCCAGCTGGCCGGCGTTGCCCACTTCGTGGTGGTGCACCTCGACCGGAATGCCCAGCGACTCCAGGATCAGGCACATCTCGGAGCGCATGTTCTGCGAGCTGTCGACCGGTGGCACCGGAAAGTAGCCGCCCTTGACGCTGGGACGATGGCCGTGGTTGCCGTGGTCGAATTCTTTGCCGGTGTTCCAAGACGCTTCTTCGGATTCGATCTTGAAGAAGCAGCCCGACATATCGGTTTGCCAACGCACGCCGTCGAACACAAAGAATTCGGGCTCGGGCCCGAAGTAGGCGGTATCGCCCAGGCCGGAAGCCTTTAAATACGCCTCAGCCCGTTGCGCCAACGAGCGCGGATCGCGCTCATAGGGTTTGCCATCGGTGGGGTCGACCACGTCGCAGCTCAAAAGCAGGGTGGTTTCCTCGAAGAAGGGGTCAATATTGGCGCTATTGGGGTCCGGCATGAGTTGCATGTCGGAGGCCTCGATGCCCTTCCAGCCGGCAATCGACGAGCCGTCAAAAGCATGGCCGGCGCTGAACTTGTCTTCGTCAAAGTGCGAGACGGGCACCGTCACATGGTGCTCTTTACCCCGGGTATCGGTAAAGCGAAAGTCCACGAATTTGACTTCGTTTTCTTTGACCATTTGCATGACATCGGCGACGGTTTTGACCATCAAATTCTCCTGAGTGCGAGCTTCATCAACATAAATGGGCAGGTGCTGTGCGGCACGGAGCACGGGGGCTGGCCACGCAG
>JAYVXE010000349.1:0-13013 GCA_043785395.1 Burkholderiaceae bacterium
CCGGATTTGCAGGCCCATAGCCCGGCTATGGGCCAAAAAGACGGTGTTCTCGAAGAGCGGCGAAGCCAAAAATGGACCGCTGCGGTCGATTTGCAGCCGACGATTTCCAAGTCCGACAGGCTCCTAGTACTGTGAAACACCCCCGAAGCGCCTGCGGCGCTACCCCCTCAAGGGGGCGCACCCAGTGGCCTGGCAAAGCCAGATCCACGTGTGCACTGGAAGCGGCGCGCACTTCTCGTACCGTGGTTTCATCGCTCGGTGGTGCTTGGCCCAGTGCATGACAGTTAGGCTGGGCGCGTCGATCGCGGCAATCGGCCCCTGGCTTCTGGGCGCGGCGTTACGGTGCGTGTGCGTCGCGCTGGGCCCATAGTTGCTGCAAACGCACACGCTCGGCATCAAAGCGGGCGTTGATGCGGGCCTTTTCCTGTTCTTGGCTGTCCATGAAACGGCGTTGCGCGGAGACATCGGCGGCGTGGAGGTCGATTTTTTTGCGCAAAGACGGCGGCATCGTCGCGTCTGGGTAAAACGCAAGCTCATCGTCGAGCCGGTCCCGCTGCCGATGGAGCTCGGCTATGCGCTGGTGCGCCGTGGCCATCACGGCGTCAATCTGGCGCAAGGCCTCGCTGCGGTCGGCGTCGTGGTCGGCGGTAGTGTGGTAGCGCGTCAGCAGCGCCTGATCGCGTCGCAAGGCCTCGGTGGCGCGCAGCTGTTCTTGGGTTTGCAAGCGTTGCTGTTGCGCGGCACGCTCTAGTTCGCGTTCGCTCAAGCTGGGGCCGATGTTGCGCTTGGTGCTGCCATTCTGATGGAGCTCGCGCTGCCCACGGTCTTGGCATTCAGGAATCGGACGGTCGTGGCTGATTCTGCGGCCCTGGGCGTCGACGCAGGTGTAAATGCTTTGCGCCATGGCACTGGCCGCTAGGGCGCACAGGCCGCAGCAGCACAGCACACGCCAGCCCGCAGGCCATCGCAGAGCAACAGGAATCACACAGCCCCTTCCTTAGTTGACGCCGTAGCGCTGGCGGTACGCCAGTACCCGTGCATGGTCACCGGCCTGCCCATGGTGGCCATCCCCAGCCGGCGCAAGGTAGTGCAATAAGTCGGCCAGCTTGGCAATCGTACAGACCTGCAGACCGAGTTGGTCACGCACAAACTGTACCGCGCTGTAGGCCACGTCCTGGCCGTCGGAGGTGGCTTTTTCCTGCCGGTCGAGTGCAATGGCCACCGCGTGCGGCGTCGCGCCGGCCGCGCGGATCAGGGCAATCGACTCGCCGACAGCGGTGCCCGCCGACATCACGTCGTCGACGATCAGTACCCGCCCGCGCAGCGGCGCACCAACCAGGCTGCCGCCTTCGCCATGCGCTTTGGCCTCCTTGCGGTTGTAGGCAAATGGCACGTTGCGGCCCAGGCGTGCGAGCTCGATGGCGACGGCTGCGCCGAGTGGGATGCCTTTGTAGGCGGGGCCAAAAATCATGTCAAAGTCGATGCCGCTGGCTTGAATTCGGCGTGCATAAAATGTGGCCAGCAAGCCCAGCTTGGCGCCGTCGTCAAAATGACCGGCATTGAAAAAATACGGACTCAGGCGACCCGCCTTGGTCTTGAATTCACCAAAACGCAGCACCCCGCAGCCCAGTGCAAACGCAACGAACTCTTGCGCCAAAGGGTCTGGCCCGGCTGTCTGCACGTCATTCACCACCATGGAAAAATCCTTGTTCAAATTAAAGCTCATGCATGGGCCAAGCGCCCCGAACGATGAAACAAGTGCACGCGACGAGCGCGCGCCCAGTGCATCCGTGGATCTGGCTCTGCCAGGCCACCGGGTGCGCCCCCTTGAGGGGGTAGCGCAGCAGGCGCTTCGGGGGTGTTTCAAATTAACCAGCTTGAATCTCAATGGCATCCGCTCGGCCAGCAGCAAAGGGCTGCAGGACTGGATTGCACAGACCCAGCCCGATTGTATTTGTGTGCAAGAAATCAAAGCCCAGGCGAGCGATGTGGCGGGCCGCTTTGAGCAGCTGGTCGGATTGCAGGGCTATTTCCATTTTGCCGAGAAGAAAGGCTACTCCGGCGTCGGCATCTACACCCGCCACGCACCGAGCGAAGTTGTGGTCGGCTTTGGCTGCCCCGAGTTCGACGCCGAGGGCCGCTACGTGGAGCTGCGGTTTGACACGCCGGCGCGCAAGCTCTCGCTGATCAGCAGCTACTTTCCGAGCGGCTCTTCGGGCGAAGAACGCCAGCTCGCCAAGTACCGTTTTTTGGCGCAGATGCAGCCCCATTTGGCGCAGTTGCAGGCCGAGCGAGAGTTTATTTTGTGCGGTGATATCAACATCGCGCACCAAGAAATCGACCTGAAAAACTGGAAAAGCAACCAAAAAAACAGCGGCTTTTTACCCCAAGAGCGGGCCTGGATGACGCAGCTGTTGGCCGGCTCTGAGGCCGGCGCTGGCCTGGTGGACGTGTACCGCCAATTGCAGCCCAACGCCACCGACAGCGCCTACACCTGGTGGAGCAACCGGGGCCAGGCCTACGCCAACAATGTTGGCTGGCGGCTTGACTACCACTTGGCAACGCCGGCGCTGGCGGCGCTGGCGCGCAGCGAGCAGATCTACAAGGACGTGAAATTCTCGGACCATGCGCCGATCACGGTGGATTACGCGTTAAACATATAAAATGATAGCTGTCGTCGCTTATGTATAGTGCGTTAGAGTCATATTTTGTTTAAAATTCATGCCTGTGCCACCCATGCCCCGCCCATCCCCGCCCCCTGCTGCATCTGCTGCTGCCCCCGCCACATCTGCCACATCTGCCACATCTGCCGTCCGATCTTGGCTGGCGATTTGGCGGGTCTACCTAGAGCCCGCCAGCCTGCGCATGTTCACGCTTGGCTTTTCCGCCGGGCTGCCTTTGCTGCTGGTGCTGGGAACGCTCAGTTTTTGGCTGCGTGAGGCTGGAATTAACCGCAGCACGATTGGCTACCTGTCGTGGGTTGGACTGGCCTATGGGCTCAAGTGGGTTTGGGCGCCGCTGGTCGACCGCCTGCCGATTCCGTTGCTGACCCGCCTTCTGGGGCGGCGCCGCAGTTGGTTGCTGCTGTCGCAGTTGCTGGTCATGGCGGGCTTGGTCGGCATGGCCTACTTTGATCCGCAGCAGGCACTGGCGCCGGTGGTGTGGTGCGCGCTGGCGGTGGCGTTTGGCTCGGCCACGCAGGACATTGCGCTGGACGCGTTTCGCATCGAGTCGGCCGAAGCCGACCACCAGGCGGCGCTGGCAGCGTCCTACCAGACGGGTTACCGGCTGGCGATGATTTGGGCCGGAGCGGGCGTGTTGTGGCTGGCCGCGCGTGCCGAGACCGCCCCCCTGGTCGGCGCTGTGCCGGTGTACCAGCACGGCGCCTGGCAAAGCGCCTACCTGGTGATGGCCGCGTCGATGCTGGTCGGGCTGCTTACCGTGCTGTTCTCGCGCGAGCCGGTGCACCGGGTGTTGCCGGTTGCGCGCAATGCCGCCGAGTGGCTGCGCAGCGCGCTGATTGAGCCGTTTGCCGACTTTGTCCACCGCTATGGCAGCCAGGCGCTGCTGATCCTGGCGCTGATTGCGACCTACCGCATCAGCGATGTTGTGATGGGCATCATGGCCAATCCGTTTTATGTCGACATGGGCTACAGCAAGACCGAGGTCGCCAGCGTGAGCAAGATTTACGGCGTCATCATGACGCTGTGCGGCGCGCTGGTTGGCGGCGTACTGGCGCTGCGCTTCGGCGTGATGCGGGTGCTGATGCTGGGGGCGGTGCTGAGCGCAGGCACCAACCTGTTGTTTGCCTGGCTGGCCACGCAGGGCCACAACCTGCTGGGGCTGGTGCTCGTGATCTCGGCTGACAACCTGGCCGGCGGCATCGCGTCGGCGGCCTTCATTGCCTACCTGTCGTCACTGACCAATGTCAACTACTCGGCCACCCAGTACGCATTGTTCAGCTCGATGATGCTGCTCGGGCCGAAGTGGCTGGCCGGATTCTCTGGCCGTTTTGTGGATGCCTATGGCTATGTGCCATTCTTCAGCGCCACCGCCTTGCTCGGTCTGCCGGTGCTGCTGCTGGTGGGGCTGGCCGCACGGGCCGCCAAAGAACCCTAGGAGCCTGTCGGGCTTGGAAATCATCGGCTGCAAATTGACCGCAGCGGTCCATTTTTGGCTTCGCCGCTCTTCGAGAACACCGTCTTTTTGACCCATAGCCATGCTATGGGTCTGCAAATCCGGCAAAAACTGTCCTCGCTGGGGCCAATTTTCGCTGCTCGACGCTCCAAGTCCGACAGGCTCCTAGCGCCCACCATTTACCTAACTTTACGGCAGCTTCAAACCCAGGCTGTGGCAAGCTATGCAGCATAGGCGGCAAGGCAAAAATGGACAAAAAACCGGGCAACTACGCACCATGACATCCCAGCTTTTAATGATTGAAGACGACGCTCGCTTGGCCCAGATGGTGGCCGAGTACCTGGCGCCATCGGGCTTTGTGCTGCGCCACGCGAGCAGCGGCACGGACGGTTTGGCGCAGCTGCAAGACCCGGCCCAAGCCCAGCCACCGGCGCTGGTGATCCTTGATTTGATGTTGCCCGATCTGGACGGCCTCGAAGTCTGCCGCCGCATCCGTGCCCTGCCCAGCCCGCTGGCACAGGTGCCGGTGCTGATGCTGACCGCCAAGGGCGATCCGATGGACCGCATCATCGGGCTGGAGATGGGCGCCGACGACTACCTGCCCAAACCGTTCGAGCCGCGTGAATTGCTGGCGCGCATCCGCGCTGTGCTGCGGCGGCGCAACAGCAAGCCCGACGCCGACGCCCGCGCCGCGCTGCGCTTTGGCGGCTTAGAGATCGACCGCGACGCCCGCGCCGTCACGGTCAACGACGCCTTGTGCGAGCTGACCTCGTACCAGTTTGACCTGTTGGTGGCGCTGGCCGAACGCGCGGGCCGGGTGCTGACGCGTGACCAGATCATGGAGGCCGTGCGCGGGCGCGAGCTGGAGGCGTTTGACCGTTCGATCGACGTCCATATCGGCCGCATCCGCCAGGCGATCGAGAGCGACGCCAAAACCCCCAAACGCATCCTGACGGTGCGGGGTGTGGGTTATGTCTTTGCCAAACAACAAGATTGAGCGTATGGCAAGCCCCGGTATCTTGCGTCCGCTGGCCCGTGTCGGCCAGCGCCTGTATGTGCGTATCTGGTTGGCCGTGGTGCTGGCCGTGGCCGTGCTGACGCTGTTGCTGGGCTGGGCCTGGCGCATGGCGGCAGAGCCACCGCTGCGTGAAATTGTGCTGCGCAATGCGGCCGGCGAAGTCATTGGCAACGGCGTGCGGCGACCCCGCAACGCGGCCCGGGCGCACGCTGCGGCCAAGCACCGGGCTGCGCCAGCGTCCAGCCCGAACACCAGCGCCAGCGGTGACGAGGACGACAGCCCTGGCCGCGACCCCGAGTTCGTGGTCTCAACCCACGACGGCCAGACCCTCAATGTCCACCTGCCACGGCCAGCGCGCAGTTTTTGGAACCGGCCACCGTTTGGTTTCTTCTGGACGCTGGGCCTGGTCGGCGTCGCTGTTGCGCTGGCGACCTACCCGATCATCCGCAAACTGACGCGGCGCCTGGAGCTGCTGCAACGCGGCGTTGAACAATGGGGCGCCGGCGACTTGGCGGCCCGGGTCAGCGTGCACGGGCAAGACGAGGTAGCGTTTTTGGCGCAGCGCTTCAACCATGCCGCCGAGCGCATCGAAGCCCTGGTGCTGGCGCACAAATCGCTGCTGGCCAACGCCTCGCACGAGCTGCGCTCACCGCTGACCCGCATCCGGCTGGGGCTGGAGCTGATGGCGCCGAGCCCGCCGGCCGGGCTTGGTGTTGGCGCCGCCGAGCCTGGCTTCAAAACCGAGATTTTGCGCAACCTCGCCGAGCTGGAGCAGCTGATTGACGAAATCTTGCTGGCCAGCCGGCTCGATGCCCAGGCGGCCGACCTCGGCACGGTCGAGTCGATCGACCTGACCGGGCTCGCCGCCGAGGAATGCGCAAGGCTCGATGCCCAGCTCGACAGCGGCGCCAACCACCAACCGATTGAGCTGCCCGGCATTGCCAAGCTGCTGCGCCGCGCCATCCGCAACCTGCTGGAGAACGCGCGCCGCTACAGCCAAGGCGATATCGAAGTGCTGCTGCAAAGCCAAGACGGCTGGGCCTGGGTCCAGGTCTGCGACCACGGCCCCGGCGTGGCCGTGGCCCAACGCGAGCGCATCTTTGAGCCCTTTTACCGCGCCCCCGGTGCCAGCGAGCGCGACGGCGGCGTTGGCCTCGGCCTGGCCCTGGTGCGCTCGATTGCGCTGCGCCACAGTGGCCGGGTGCGCTGCACCGAGCGGCCCGACGGCGGCGTGGGTGCTTGTTTTATTTTGGAATTACCGCTACAGCCGCCGTCCACGGCGTAGCCGAGATTGCCCATGAGGGCGCGAGGCGACGGCGGCTTGCGAGGCCGGGGCCATGCCCTCCAGTTACGAGCATTGACCCCTGCTTGGCGAGTGCGCCGCAGCACGGGGCTGGCCGTGTGTCGGCCAACCGGTGCAAGGCACAGCCCAGTTGTGGATTAATTTTTTACTAATAAAACAATGCTCTGTCGCATTGTTTATATAGAAAGATTGCTATATTAATTATAGCAAATATGTTGACGTGTGCTGCCCAAGCCCAAGCCCAAGCCTTGACCGGTGCGGCACCTGTCGAGCCCTTTTTTTCAGGCCTCTCAGGCCTGCCACGCCAGTTGGCGTGCTTCGCCCTGGAGCGCGGGTGCGCTGGGGTTGAGCCATTCTCCGGCCAGCAAG
The DNA here is from genome assembly GCA_043785395.1 of Burkholderiaceae bacterium. Taxonomy (GTDB): domain Bacteria; phylum Pseudomonadota; class Gammaproteobacteria; order Burkholderiales; family Burkholderiaceae_C; genus JAGOEY01. The sequence goes on from JAYVXE010000349.1 coordinate 6,828, forward strand.
CGCTGGTAGAGCTGGAGGTAGTCACGCGCCATGCGCAGTGCGCTGAAGTGCGTCAGGGCGTGCTGGTGGCAGGCTTTGCGCTCGAAGCGTTGGCTGTGCACGGCCTCGACCAAGTCGGCCGCACGGGCCGACAAATGGCCGCAAGCCTGCGGCACCAGCTCGGGCAGTGCGCCGTAGGGTGTGGCAAACACGGGGCAGCCAAAGTACAGGCTCTCGATCACCGCCAATCCAAACGGCTCGTGCCAACGCACCGGGAAGATCAGGCCATTCGAGGCGTTGAGCAATTGGTTTTTTTGGGCGCCGCCGACCATGCCGTAAAACTGCACCTGGCGCGACCAGGTGTAGCGAAAGCCGCGCCGCAGATTGAGCCGCGTGCCGCCCAGCACCGCCAGCGCCACGCCGGCTTGGCGCGCCACCGCAATCGCGCCTTGGACGTTTTTCACGCGCCACGCTGCCTTGCCCAAGAAGTGGTGGTGGTGGCGCGGCTGCGCCCAGTCCACCGCGCCGTAGGCCGACCAGTCCAGGCCGTTGTGGACAAAGGCGCTGGCGCCATAGCGCGCCGCGTGGTTGGCCGAGACAAAGACTGTATTGCGGGGCAGTGCCGCGCCGCTGCGGGCATTGCCGTGTTCGGTCACCAGCCAGGCACAGTGCGGGGCGGGTTGCTGCGGCGAGGACGCCAAACCGGGGTTGAACTGGAAATGCGCCACGTCGACATCGGCGGGAATTTGCGCCGCCCAGGACTGCGCGGGATCGATCGCCTGCACGGGCGCAAAGTCACAGTGCGAGCCCGCCGGCACCAAGTAGCTGACGCGGTGGCCAAGCTGCACCAGCAACTTGCCCAGATCCCAGACCACGCGCTCGGTGCCGCCGTAGGCGAAGACGGGGATGGGCGCTTGGTGAACCAGCAGGACGTGCATCAGGCGTGGCCCGGGCGTCGATATTGGCCTTCGTGGGCCACCAAGCAACTGTGCACCAGCATCACCATAAAGAGGTAAAACACGTTGCCGCTGTTATGGGCGAAAAACACTTGGGTCAGGCCAAAACCAATATAGGTCACTGGCAGCGTCCAGCCCACCAAGCGCAGCGCCAGCGCTGTTTGGTCAATTTGCCAGGCGCCAGTGCCAGTGCCAGTGCCTGCTGGCTGGCGCAGCACCCGCTTTCGTGTTGGCCAAAAAATGTGCAACGGCACGCCGTAAAAAAGCAAGAGCACCAGCACGCCGAGCAGGCCGTGCTTGGCGAACAAGTCCAGTGCTTCGTTGTGCACATGGCCAAATTGCAGCACAAAGGGGTGCACTTGGCCGGCGTCAACCCGGCGCTGTTTTTCAATGTCGTAGCCGCTCTTGCCCCAGCCCTGCCACGGCCTCTCCAACCCCATTTGCCAGGCCAGCCGCCAATGCGCCAGCCGCTGCCCAACCGAGCTGCCGGCGTCGCCCCGCACGCTGTAGCTCAGTACTTCGCTGCGCGCTTCGTCCACGCGTTCTTTCAAATTGTGCCGCTGGGTCCAGGCCAACGAGGCCAGCGCCACCAGCAACACCAACGTGCCCAGGCCCAGCTTGCGCCAGCCCAGGAAGGGGCGCAGTACCAGCAGCAACAGCGGCAGCACCAAGGCCAGCGCCACCCAGCCCCCGCGTGACTGCGACAAAATGGAGCCCAGCAGCCCCGACAACACGCCCACAGCCAGCATAAGCTGCTGCCACCGGCGGATGCCCGCTGGGCGCACCGCCAGCAGTACCAGGCCCATCAGCGCCAACACCAGGCACAGGTTGCCGTACTGGATGGCGTTGGTGTAGCCGCTCGCCCGTGGCATCGCCAGCAAGCCCACTTGGTACAGGGCAATGCCGCCGCTGCCGAGCGCACCAAGCGCAATGCCTGACCACAGATGGCGCGGCTGGGGTGCGTGGGCGAGCAAGAGCAGCATGCAGGGGATGGCCAGCAGGTATTTGGATGGCCGGTCCAACGTGCCCCAGCGCCACGCGCTTTCGCTGGAGTCAAGCAGCCAGACGCCGCCCATGGCCAAAATCGAAAGCAGCAACCAGCCGCTGGGCGCAGACACCCGAAAATCACGCCACCACCAGGGCAGTCCTAGCAGCGCGGTCAGCAACAACAGGGCGGCGCCATAGGAGTAGCCGCTGGGCAGCCACAAGGCCAGCCCCGGCACCATGAAAGCGGCGGCACCGACCAGGCTGCGTAAAACGCCATCGGCCCGCCTCACCGTCCGACCCTGTCATTCAGTTGCGCACGGTCGTAATGCAGTGCCGCATAACGGAAAAAGCATTCCAAAGCGATAAAGAAACAAAACAAAAAACCCGGCCCGCCACCGGTAAAGCCGAGCCGAAAAACATACAGCCGCAGGAAAATCGCCAGCCCCGAGGCCAAGCCGCGCAGCACGCCGCCACGCTTACCTGCCGCCGCACGTTTGGCCGCACCCAGCAGCGCGTACTGGGTGAGCTTTTCTAGGCTGCCGCGCACGGTTTGGCGCGAATAGTGCAGCAGCTTGGCCTGGAATACATGGCGCGGCACCGGTGCCGGGCTCGGGTGCAGCAGCGGCGCCTCATGCACCACGCCGGTGTAGCCTTGCAGCTGGCTGCGGCGGAACATGCGCTCCAGGCTGGATTGCGATAAAAAATATTTCAGCTCGCGCCCATAGGCCACCACGCTCCAACGGATTTTCCAGACCGCCGCGGTATCCGAGTCTCGCGCCGCTTCGATCTCGGCCTGCAAGGCCGGTGTGATGAGTTCGTCGGCGTCCAGGAAAAAAATGTAGTCAGCCGTGGCCTGCGCCAGCAGCCGGTTGCGCTGCACCGCAAAGCCCTGCCAATCGGCGTGCAAAAAGACCTTGGCCCCTAAGCTGGCCGCCAGCGTGCGGGTGGCGTCGGTGCTGCCGCTGTCGACCACGATGACCTCGTCGGCAAAAGCGGCGCTGCGCAAACAGGCCTCGATCCGCTGCGCCTCGTTCAGCGTCAACACACCGATCGTCAAGGTCGGGCGCGCGGGCGCGCCACCAGCGGGAGGGGAAGAAAAAATATCAGACATGGTGCAAGACCGACGCTAAAAAGTCGCTGGGCGCTGCGCTGCAAACTGCAATTGCCAGACCCCGTGCAAACGGCCCCAGACGCGTGCCAGGTGTTTGGGCGAGGGCAGCAGCACGCGCAGCAGCAGATGCGCGGCCGCCGCCGCCAGCGTGCGCAGCCGGGCACGCTGCGCCAAACGGCGGCCAGCGTGTTTGTCGATAAAAATGATTTTTGACTGCGCATGGTGAAACCCGCGCCAGTATTCAGCCCGCAACGGCGTTCGGCCCTTGACCGAGCCGCGCGACAAGTGCGTCACCTCGATCTGCGGCAGCAGCAAAATCTGGCCGCGCCGCTGGAACACCCGCAGGCACAGGTCTTCGTCTTCGTAGTAAAGGAAAAACCGGGTATCGAACAGCGTGTGCTGCGGCGTCTCCAGTGCGCCGCAGTGCGCCAGCTGGGCCCGGTTCAGCAGCAGCACGGCCGCACAGGCATAGCCCACATTCAGCACACCCTCGGCGCCGGCGCTGCGCGGCTTCCAGGCCGCACGCGGCCAGCTGTAGTTGAGCTGCGGGCGGCCCTGGGCGTCCAACAACTGGGGCGCCAGCAGCGCCGCCTGCGGCCAGGTTTGGGCGGCCGCCACCAAGGCGCTGATGTGCGCAGCCGTGATCAGACAGTCCGGGTTCAGCAAGAGCACGTAAGGCGTGGTGACCCAGGCCAGGCCTGCGTTATTGGCCGCTCCATAGCCCTGGTTGTGTGGCAAGCGCAGGCAGCGTGCGGCCGGCAAAGCCAGCGCCAGCGCGGCGCAAGAGTCGTCTTCGCTGGCGTTGTCGACCACCACCACGTGCGGCACGGTGCGCAGCCCCTCGGCCAGGGCTGGCACACAGTGGCTGCTGTTGTAGGTGACGGTCAGCACCGTCACCAGGTCGAGCAAGGAGGCCGGGTCAGCCGTCGTCGTCGTCTCCACGGGCGGTAAGGCAGCGACGGGTTTCAGTGCGAATGCCCCGGCGTTTGCCCGGCGGCCAACTGGTAGTGCGTGCCGCAGTAGGGGCACTTGGCCGAGCCACTGAGGGCAACGTTCAGGTAAACCCGTGGATGGCCATTCCAAAGAGCCATGTCGGCTTTGGGGCTGGGGCAAAAAATACCGCCCTGGGCGTTCAGGTCTTTGGCCAGCAATTCAATCGGGGCGGAGGTGCGGCTCATGTTCAGACCTTGCTGTTCCAGTGGGCGTATTTGGGATTACGTCCGTTCACGATGTCAAAGAACGCGCTCTGGATCTTTTCGGTGATTGGGCCACGCGCGCCGCTGCCGATCTCGATCCGGTCGAGCTCGCGGATCGGCGTCACTTCGGCGGCTGTGCCGGTGAAGAAGGCTTCATCGGCGATGTACACCTCGTCGCGGGTGATGCGCTTTTGCACCAACTCCAGCCCTAAGTCCTTGCAGATATGCGCCACGGTGTTGCGGGTGATGCCGTTCAGCGCACCGGCCGACAAATCCGGCGTATAGACAACGCCGCCCTTGACGATAAAGACGTTTTCGCCCGAACCTTCACTCACGAAGCCCGAGGCATCGAGCAGCAGCGCTTCGTCATACCCGTCGTCCAGCGCCTCGGTGTTGGCCAGGATCGAGTTGGTGTAGTTGCTCACCGCCTTGGCCTGCGTCATGGTGATGTTGACGTGGTGGCGGGTGTAGCTGGAGGTCTTGACGCGGATGCCCCGGGTCATGCCGTCTTCACCCAGGTAAGCGCCCCAGGCCCAGGCGGCCACCATCAGGTGGATGGTGTTGCCCTTGGGGCTGACGCCTAGTTTGCGGTCACCAATCCAGGTCAGCGGGCGCAGGTAGCAGCTCTCCAACTTGTTCTCGCGCACCACGGCTTTTTGCGCCTCGTTGACTTCTTCCTTGCTGAACGGGATCTGCATGCGCAGGATCTTGGCGCTGTTGAACAGGCGCTCCGTGTGTTCTTCCAGGCGGAAGATGGCCGTGCCGTTGGCTCCGTTGTAGGCCCGCACACCCTCAAAAGCGCCACAGCCGTAGTGCAGCGTGTGGGTCAGCACATGGATCTTGGCGTCGCGCCAGTCAACCATCTGGCCGTCCATCCAGATTTTGCCGTCGCGGTCGGACATCGAGGGGGGTAGGGAACTCATGCGTTGCGTCCTTCGGGGGGGTGGTTCTGCGTAACCCTTGATTTTAAGCGTCCGACCCGTCACCGGATGTTTCAGTCTGCAGATGCGGGCGTCTCTGGCAGTGCGTCATCCTGCACCGGCGGGCGGTACAACACCCACTGCACCAGACGCCCATCCTTGAAGTCTGCCGTGACATGGGACTCGGTGCTGTCCGTCCAGCGGTAGGTTTCGGGCTGCACGCCGGCCACGGAACGCAACTCGCCCAGCGCGCGGGTCATGGCCACGACGTGCAGCAAGGTGACGCCGTGCTTGAGCTTGGCATTGAGCATGACGGCACTGGCGACATACCCGATGGGCCGCTGCGCCGCACGGCGCAGCACCTGCATGGTGCGGGTCCAGTGCAGCAAGAACCACATGGAGAGCACACCCACCGCCACCACGAGGCCCTTGAAACCATAGGCATAAAAGGACCAGACCACGGCGACCAGAATGGCTGCGGGAACAAAAAGCTTCTGAAAGTTCATCGCGGGTATTTTGGCCGATTAATTTGATGCAGCTGCAACGGTTGGGGACTTGACTGATGCCAAAGCCCCTAAATATCCAAATGCGCTCCACGCTGTCGGAGCCACTCTTTGCGCTCGCGGTACGCAGGCAGAACCTTGTCCACTTCATTCCAGAAAGCCGCTGTGTGATCCCGGTGGCGCAAATGACACAACTCATGTACCACGATGTAGTCGATGACGGTGAGCGGTGCCATCAAACATTTCCAATGGAAGCTCAAGTTTCCATTGGTTGCACAGCTCGCCCAGCGATAGCCTAAATCCTTGACCTGCACTGCACCTGCGGCTACGCCAAGCTTGGGCGCAAAGTAGGCCACGCGATGCTGAATGCGAGGGAGCCCCTTCTCTGAGTAAAACGCTTCAAATGCCCGTTGTGCTGCATCACGACCGCCCGGCTCCATCACAGAGCGCAACAACTGAAAACGCCCGCCTTTGAGCTTGAGCGTTTCGTCTTGGTTGTCTACCAAAGACAAGCGGTAGCTGCTGCCCAGGTAC
>JAYVXE010000350.1:0-13011 GCA_043785395.1 Burkholderiaceae bacterium
TGGGCGGCACAGCCTGAAGTGAGCCGCCCCTGTCGCGCCTCCAGGGCGCGCACCCGGTGGCCTGGCAGAGCCAGATCCACGGCTGCACTGGAAACTGCGCGTTCGTCGCGTGCCATGGTTTCATCGTTCGGGGCGCTTGGCCTGTGCATGACAGTTTTGACTGTGCTACATTTTCGCCCTATGCCGATTCGCAGCGCTTTTTACTTTTACTTTTGGTTCTCAGTCCATGGCGGACGAGAGGCGAACGTATAGACGCACGAACACCTCACTCGATACCCGCCGACGCTGCAAAGCCCGGCGGTTTTTTTTGTCCTATTTAACGCTTTTTCCATCCCGTGTAACCAGGAGTTCATCCATGACCGCAGCCAGTTCAAGCCATCCCACCAGCGATACGTGGTACCAAAACGTCGACAAAACCGGAGCTACCGACGACGAACGTATCAAGGACATTACTGTGCTGCCGCCTCCTGAACATTTGATCCGCTTTTTCCCGATCGAGGGCACGGCGGTTGAAACCCTGATTGCCCGCACCCGGTGCAGCATCCACAACATCATGGCCGGACGCGACGACCGCTTGCTGGTGGTCATGGGCCCGTGCTCGATCCACGACACCAAGGCTGCGCTCGACTACGCGCAGCGCTTGCAGGCGGTGCGCGCGCAGTACGTGGGCACGCTGGAGATCGTGATGCGGGTCTACTTTGAGAAGCCGCGCACCACGGTGGGCTGGAAGGGCCTGATCAACGACCCCTACCTTGACGAGAGCTTTCGCATCGACGAGGGCCTGCGGATTGCGCGCCAACTGCTGATTGACATCAACCGCCTGGGCGTGCCAGCGGGCAGCGAATTTTTGGACGTGATATCGCCGCAATACATTGGCGACCTGATCAGCTGGGGCGCGATTGGTGCGCGCACCACCGAGAGCCAGGTGCACCGCGAGCTGGCCTCGGGCCTGTCGGCACCGATTGGTTTTAAGAACGGCACCGACGGCAATATCCGCATTGCCACCGATGCGATCCAGGCGGCAGCGCGCGGCCATCACTTCTTGTCGGTGCACAAAAACGGCCAAGTGGCGATTGTGCAAACCCATGGCAACCCCGACTGCCATGTGATTTTGCGCGGCGGCAAAGCGCCCAATTACGACGCCGACAGTGTTGCCAGCGCCTGCCAAGACTTGGCCGCAGCCGGCCTGGCGCAAACCCTGATGGTTGACTGTAGCCACGCCAATAGCAGCAAACAACACCAACGGCAAATGCTGGTGGCCGAGGATATTGGCCGCCAAATTGCCGCCGGTAGCCGCCAGGTTTTTGGCCTCATGGTCGAGAGCCACTTGAGCGAAGGTGCGCAAAAATTCTCGCCCGGCAAAGAGCCGCTGGCCAGTTTGGCCTACGGCAAAAGCATCACCGACGCCTGCATTGGCTGGGACGACTCGCTGGCGCTGCTGGACGGCTTGTCGCAGGCGGTGGCGGCGCGGCGCGGGCTGAAGGCCTAAGAGACAGGCAAAACACCGGAAACAGCACGGGATCGAAGCCAGGTCGAAACGTGTAAAAAAATCCCCAAAACGAACGTTCACCGACTCTGGAACGCTTGCGCTTTGGTGTCATTGCTATAAAATGGGTGCATTGATAGACTTTGATGGAAATATACCAAATGGCAAACGTGAATGTAAGAAATCTGCCCGATGAGGTGCATCGGGCCATCCGAATCCAAGCCGCCCACCATGGCCGCAGCACCGAGGCGGAAATCCGCGACATTCTGGAGCGGGCAGCTAAGCCGGAGGGGCGCGTGAAACTTGGCTCGTTTCTGGCCTCTATCGCTCGCGAGGCGGGCGGCCTGACTGATGAAGAAGTCGCCATCTTCGAGAGCGCGCGCATCAAGTCCCCAGCCCGCGCAGCGAGCTTCGAATGATCCTGCTCGATACGAACGTGATTTCGGAGACGCAGCGCCAGGAGCCTAATGCCCGCGTCCTTGACTGGATCGACGCGCAAGCGCTGGAAACGCTCTACCTGTCCGCGATCACGGTAGCCGAGCTGCGTGCGGGTATCGCACTGATGCCGGCCGGAAAGCGCCGGGCCAGCCTGCATGAGAACCTGGAAAAGCGCCTGCTGCCGATGTTCGCCAATCGGGTGCTGTCGTTCGATATGGCTTGCACGAAGGCTTATGCCGAGCTGCTGGCCAAGTCCCGCGCTGCTGGCTTGGCGGTCGAAACGGCCGATGCCTTCATTGCGGCCGTCGCCCTTGCCAACGGATTCACAGTCGCCACCCGCGACACCAGCCCTTTTGAGGCTGCCGGGCTGAACGTCATCAATCCATGGGAGGCGGTGCAATGAGCACGGCCCAAGAGAGCTACACCCGCTGGCTGGCCGCCGAGATTCAGGCGGCCATCGACGACCCCCGGCCAAGCATCCCGCATGAGGAAGTGATGGCCGAGATGGAAGCGGAGATTGCCCGGTTGAAGGAGGGCAATCCGACGAAGCACATAGAGTTTTACCAAGACGGGCGTGACGCCTTGTTCAAATCATTGCTCGACTAATTCCATTTCCATATCAACCGTGCACTTTGTCGGCTTCGCTTGCCGTACGTTTGTACTGCCTTCGCCTTCGCCTTCGCGTTCACGATTGATCTGGAAATGGAATAAGGGGCGGCTTCAAGTTTGAGGTGCCAAGCGTCGCAAACGCCGCAAACGCCGCAAACGCCGCAAACGCCGCAAACCGCAAACCCCGCAAACCCCACAAACGCCCCAGCGTGTTTGCGCAAGTCTTAGGGCTGCGCGTGCTTGGCGCGCAAGGCGGCCAGCAGTTTGTCGTGGATGCCGCCAAAGCTGCCGTTGCTCATGCACACAATCTGGTCGCCGCTGCTTGCGGCTGCGCTGACTTGGCCGACCAGCGCATCAATATCGCTGATCACCTGCACCCGTGCGCCCAGCGGTGCCAGCGCGGCGGCGGCGTCCCACTCAAGACCGGCGCTGTAGCAAAACGACAAATCCGCACTGGCCAGGCTGGACGGCAGTTGGGATGCCATGGTGCCGAGCTTCATGGTGTTGCTGCGCGGCTCAAGCAGCGCCAGAATGCGGGCGCTGTGCTGGCCGCTGGCGTCGAGCCGGCGGCGCAGGCCGTCGAGCGTGCTGCGGATGGCTGTCGGATGGTGGGCGAAGTCGTCGTAGAGCGTGATCGATCCGCTGGCCGTGGCAATGCGAGCCCGCACCTCCATGCGGCGCTTGGCGTTTTGGAAGCTGGTCAGCGCCTCGGCTGCCGTAGCCGGGGCAACGCCGACATGCGCTGCGGCCGCGATGGCGGCCAGTGCGTTGAGCTGGTTGTGCACGCCGCTCAGGCCCCAGGCGACGTTGGCCACCGCTGTGGCGCGCTCTAAGACGCGGAATTGGTGCGGCTCGCCGTCGGCGCTGAAGTCGCTGATGGCCGCTCCAAAGCTGCGCACCTCGCTCCAGCAGCCCTGCGCCAGCACCCGCGCCAGGCTTTCTTCGAGGCCGTTGACGATGACCCGGCCCTGGCCGGGGACGCTGCGCAGCAGGTGGTGGAATTGGCGCTCGATGGCGGGCAGGTCGTCAAAAATGTCGGCGTGGTCGAACTCCAGATTGTTCAGCACGACGGTGCGGGGCCGGTAGTGCACAAACTTGCTGCGCTTGTCAAAGAACGCTGTGTCGTACTCATCGGCTTCGATCACAAAGCAAGGGCCGTTGCCGAGCCGCGCTGAGATGCCAAAATTCTGCGGCACGCCGCCAATCAAAAAGCCGGGTGCGTGGCCGCTTTGCTCCAAAATCCAGGCCAGCATGGCGCTGGTGCTGGTCTTGCCGTGGGTGCCCGCCACCGCCAGCACATGGCGCCCTGGCAGCACGTTTTCGGCCAGCCACTGCGGCCCGCTGGTATAGGGCAGGCCAGCGTCCAAAATGGCCTCCATCAAGGGGAATTTGGGCGTTCCGTCGGCTTGGCGGGCGCGCGACACCACGTTGCCGACGACGAAGATGTCCGGCTTCAGGGCCAGCTGCTCGGTGCTGAAGCCTTCGATCAGCGCAATGCCGAGGGCCTGCAATTGCGTGCTCATGGGTGGATAAACCCCGGCATCGCAGCCGGTGACGCGGTGCCCGGCTGCGCGCGCCAGTACAGCGACACCGCCCATGAAGGTGCCGCAGATGCCTAAGATGTGGATGTGCATGGTCGGATTTTACCAAATTTATGGTTAATTAATGCTTGTGAGGCAATGTTTAAAAGCGTTTGTAGCTATGAAAAGTGATGATTGTGCCGGTGGCGGGCCGTGGGTAGGTTAACGTGACCCACCCCCGAAGCGCCTGCGGCGCTCCCCCCTCAAGGGGGCGCACCCAGTGGCCTGGCAGAGCAGATCCACGGGTGCACTGGGGGCGGCGCGCTCGTTTTGCGGCGCGGTTTCATCGCTCGGTGGTGCTTGGCCCATGCGTTAAAGCAGGGACAATGGGAAATTTTTGCCCCGATCCATCCCCACTCCTACCTGCCATGGCCCCGCTGAAATCAGAAATCGCTGTTGTTGCCGCCCGCTGGGTGGTTGAAGAAGGCCTGGAGTATGCCCAGGCGAAGCGCCGTGCGCTCAAGCAATTGGGCTTGCCGGCGCGCACGGCATGGCCTGACAACGCGCGGCTGCAGGCCGAGGTGGCGAGCTATATCGCGCTGTTTTGTGGCGACCGCCAGCCGCAGGAGCTCTGCGCGCTGCGCCGCTTGGCACTGCTGTGGATGCAGCGCATGGCGCTGTTTCGGCCATATTTGGTCGGCACGGTGTGGCATGGAACGGCAACGCGCAAATCTTGCATTTACCTACAGTTGTTTTGTGATGATTGCAAATCGGCTGAAATAGCCTTGATTAACGCCGGTATTGCCTACAAGCCATCGACAGTGCGGGGTTTTCGCGGCGAACCGGTGGAGGCTTTGACGCTGGCCGTGCCCTGCGCCGCGCTGGCGCAGGTGGTGGGTGTGCACTTGATGGTCTACGACGTGGATGACTTGCGCGGTGCGCTCAAGCCCGACGCTTTGGGCCGCGTGGCGCGTGGCAGCGCCGCCGCCGTACAGGCTTTGTTGGATACTTGCGGCCATGACTGATACCCCGCCTCTTGCTGCCGCTGCGGCCCTGCCGCACGCACACCCGCCCAGTACCGGCCGCCGCGCTTTGCTGTGGGGGGCCGCCGCGCTGGCTGGTTTGGCCGGCGCCGGCCTTGCCTGGCAGCGCTACCAGCCCAAGGGCACGGCGCAGACCGCGCAAGCGGCCTTGGATGCGTTTTGGGCCTTGTCGCTGCAAACGCCGCAGGGTGAGGCGTTGCGGTTAGAGCCGTTTCGCGGCAAGCCTTTGGTGCTGAATTTTTGGGCCACTTGGTGTCCGCCGTGTGTCGAGGAAATGCCTATGCTTGACGCCTTTTACCGTGCAAACATGGCTAAAAGTTGGCAAGTTCTGGGTTTGGCGGTGGACCAGCCGGCTGCCGTGCAGCGGTTCATGCAGCACACGCCGGTGCACTATCCGTTGGGCATGGCCGGTGTGGGCGGGGTTGCGCTGTCAAAGGCGCTGGGCAACCAAGCCGGGGGGTTGCCGTTCACCGTGGTGGTGCAGGCCGATGGCCTGGTGGGTCATCGTAAAATAGGCCAGTTGAGGCGGGAAGACCTGCAGTTGTGGCTTCAAAATGGCTAACGTGGCCCACCCCTGTCGCGCCTACGGCACTCGCCCCCTCAAGGGGCGCACCCGGTGGCCTGGCAGAGCCAGATCCACGGGTGCACTGGAGGCGGCGCGCTCGTCTCGCGGTGGTGCTTGGCCCATGCATGACAGTTAACCGGAGCCTGTGCAGCGTTGCAGGTTTCACCCATTTTTCGTTTCTTACATTGTCAAAAACCATGTAAAACCTGCCATTGGTGGCGAATTTAAGGTAAATTCGCGGCCTATTTGTTTCTGGCTGATGGAGTTCCTATGGATTTACGCAAACTCAAGACTTTGATCGACTTGGTGTCCGAGTCGAATGTCTCTGAACTTGAAATTACCGAAGCCGAGGGCAAGGTGCGCATCGTCAAAGGCGGCGGCGCGGTGGTTCAACAGTTCGCCGCCCCGTTGGCGGCAGCGGCACCGGCCCTGGCCAGTGATGCGCAACCGGTGCCGGTGGCTGCCGTGCCGGCCGGGCATACCGTCAAATCGCCCATGGTGGGGACGTTTTACCGCTCGGCGAGTCCCGGCGCTGCGGCTTTCGTCGAAGTGGGCAGCCAGGTCAAGGAAGGCGACACGATTTGCATCATTGAGGCGATGAAAATCCTCAATGAAATCGAGGCCGACAAGACTGGCACCGTCAAGCAAATCTTGGGGCAAAACGGCGAGGCCGTGGAGTATGGCCAGCCTTTGTTTGTGATTGAATAAGCAGCGATTGATTGCCCATGTTTAAAAAAATACTGGTCGCCAACCGTGGTGAAATTGCTTTGCGCGTGCAGCGTGCCTGCCGTGAGTTGGGCATCAAGGCGGTGATGGTTTATTCCGAGGCCGACCGCGATGCCAAGTATGTGAAGTTGGCGGAAGAGGCTGTGTGTATCGGGCCCGGCCCGGCCAGTTTGAGCTACCTCAACATGCCGGCCATTATTTCGGCGGCTGAGGTGACCGACGCAGAGGCGATTCACCCCGGCTACGGCTTCCTCAGCGAGAACGCGGACTTTGCCGAGCGGGTCGAGAAAAGCGGCTTTCAGTTCATTGGCCCAACCCCCGAGTCGATCCGCACCATGGGCGACAAAGTGTCGGCCAAGCAGGCCATGATCAAAGCTGGCGTGCCCTGTGTGCCGGGCTCGGAAGGTGAGTTGCCGGAGGACCCGGTGCAGCTGCGCCGCATTGCCAAGGCGGTTGGCTACCCGGTCATCATCAAGGCGGCTGGCGGCGGCGGCGGACGCGGCATGCGGGTTGTCCATACCGAGGCGGCACTGGTCAATGCTGTGCAAATGACCAAGTCCGAGGCGGCGGCGGCGTTCGGCAACCCCGCTGTGTACATGGAAAAGTACCTGCAAAACCCGCGCCACATTGAAATCCAAATCCTGGCCGACAAGCACCGCAATGTGGTCTACCTCGGCGAGCGCGACTGCTCGATGCAGCGACGCCATCAAAAAGTGATCGAAGAAGCACCTGCGCCCGGCATCCCGCGCAAGCTGATCGAGCGTATTGGTGAGCGCTGCGTGGCCGCTTGCAAGAAGATTGGCTACCGTGGCGCCGGTACCTTTGAGTTTTTGTTCGAGAACGGAGAGTTCTACTTCATCGAGATGAACACACGGGTTCAGGTGGAGCACCCGGTGACCGAGTGGATCACCGGGGTGGACATCGTCAAGACCCAGATCATGGTGGCTGCGGGCGAAAAACTGCCGTTCACCCAGCGTCAAGTGGCGATCCGTGGGCACGCGATTGAATGCCGGATCAATGCCGAAGATGCCTGGAAGTTCACGCCGTCGCCGGGCCGTATCACCGCCTGGCACATGCCCGGTGGCCCCGGTGTGCGCATCGATTCGCATTGCTATACCAACTACGTTGTGCCGTCGAACTACGACTCGATGATTGGCAAAATCATCGTCCACGGCGATACCCGGGAAGAGGCTTTGGCACGCATGCGCACGGCGCTGTTGGAGGCTGCCATTGAAGGCATTAGCTCCAATATTCCGCTGCACCGGGCCTTGATGGTGGATGCCAAGTTCATCGCTGGGGGCACCAATATCCATTACCTCGAAGAGTGGCTGGCGCAGCAAAAGCGCTGACGTCAGCTAGGAGCCCCGATGTTTGAACTTCGACTGCTATGCCCCGAAGACCGGGTCGAGTTGCTCAGCGATGCGCTGGATGCACTGGATGCACTGAGCGTGAGCGTGGAGGATGCCGACGCCCAAACGGAGGCCGAGCAGGCCTTGTTTGGCGAGCCCGGCATGCCGCCGCCCAAAGACGGCTGGCAGCGCTCGCGCGTGCTGGCGCTGTTCGCCAACCAGGCTGGCGCCGAGGAGGCGGCCGCGCTGCTGGCCGTGCAAGACTTCTTTGTCGGCTGCCACGCCATTGACGTGCTTGAAGTTCCCGAGCAAGACTGGGTGCGCCTGACGCAGTCGCAGTTCACGCCCGTGGAGATCACGCCCGAGTTTTGGATCGTGCCGACCTGGCACGAACTGCCAGCGCAGGCGCGCCACTCCATCCGGCTCGATCCTGGGCTGGCATTTGGTACCGGCACCCATCCGACCACCCGCATGTGCTTGCGCTGGATTGCACAGCAAGCCAGCGCCCAGCCACGGGCTCCAACAGCCGGGCCAGCGCTGGGCCGGGTGTTGGACTACGGTTGTGGCTCTGGCATTTTGGCGATTGGTGCGGCCAAGTTTGGCGCAGCGCCCATTGATGCTGTCGATATTGACGCGGCGGCGGTGGCGGCAACGCAGCTCAACGCACAGGCCAACGGCGTGCAACTGCACGCCGGTTTGCCCGACCAGGCGGTCGGCTTGTACCAGACCGTGCTGGCGAATATTTTGGCCACGCCGTTGAGGCTGCTAGCCCCCTTGCTGTGCGCCCATGTGATGCCTGGTGGCACGCTGGTGCTGGCCGGTATTTTGGAGCGCCAGGCCGAAGAGTTGCAGCAAGCCTATGCGCCGTGGCTGGCGCTGCGCGTGCTCGACCAGGAAGACGGCTGGATCCTGATGGCTGGCCAGCCCTAAGCCTTGGGCCGTGATGCGCCAAGTTGCTGAACTGCTTTGGACGCTTGCATGCACGGCGGCTTGATTGCGGGCTGCACTGCGTGTGCAACGCAGTTCAGGCTGACCAGTGAGCAGCTTGAAATTGGCGCAGGCTGGGTGCGCTGCGGCCAGTGCGGCGAAGTTTTTGACGCTGCCCGCCAGTTGCCGGCGCAGGAGCCGGAGCCGGCATCCGCGTCGGCGTCGGCGTCGGCGTCGGAGCCGATTTTTGCGTTGCAGCAGCCCGAAAGCCCCCTTCAAAACCGTGCGCCAAGCGAGGCCGACGTGCGCTTTGACGCTTGGCCGGCAGCGCTCCAAGATGCTGCGCTGGAAGCGCCCGCTGGCGTTGTGGCCGCCATGGACGCAACTTTCGCGGCTGCCACGGCTGCGGCCACGGGCCCAGCGCCCGCGCCCGCCGAGCCGCCCACGGCGCCAGCCGCTCTACGCAGCGTGTTGGGGCGTTGGCCGGGCGTGCCGCCGGGTTTTGCCACTTGGGAGGCAACGGCGGCAACAGCGACGGCGGCTGCGCGCCGGCTGCTTGGCTACCGGCCTGGCCTGCGGTTCGGGCTGGGCGCGCTAAGCCTGCTCTTATTGACAACGCTTGGGTTCCAGCTGGCGTTGCAGCCGCCCGAAGGGGCCACGCTGCGGCCAGTGCGCCCAGCCCTGCAAGCCCTGTGCCAGCGGCTGGGGCTGGGTTGTACCATGGCCGCACCACGGCAGCTGGCCTCGCTGGCGATCGAGAGTTCGGCCTTCAACCAAGCCGCTGGCGGGACCTACCAACTCCGCTTTGTGCTGAAGAACACGGCATCCATTGCCCTGCACACGCCTGCGCTGGAGTTGACGGTGACCGACAGCCAAGGCCAGGCGATCTTGCGCCGGGTGCTGCTGCCGGGGGAGCTGGGCCTGCCTGCGGTTTTGCCCGCTGCCGCCGAGCGCACCGTGTTGCAGCCGCTGGTTTTGTCGGGCCCCGCCTCCGCTGCCCGCGTCGTGGGCTACCGCTTGCTGGTGTTCTACCCTTGATAGGGTCAGCGCTCAGGCGCTGATGGGTTTTTGGGCAACGCGCTGCGTGGGCTCTTCTTGGCGATGTGCGGCACGTCTTCTTCACTTTATTTTTGGACTGGTTCTTATGGCAGCTGTTATTTGTGGCTCGTTGGCCTTCGATACGATCATGGCGTTTGAGGGGAAGTTTGCCGATCAAATCATGCCCGACCAATTGCACATTCTTAATGTGTCATTTTTGGTGCCAAGCTTGCGGCGTGACTTTGGCGGCTGTGCCGGCAATATCGCTTACGCCCTGAAACTGTTGGGCGGCACGCCCCTGCCGATGGCCGCGCTTGGCAGCGACGGCGCCGACTACCTGCAACGCCTCAAGGCGCAGGGCATCAGCACCGAGTTTGTGCGTACCGTGGACGACAGCTATACGGCGCAGTGCTTCATCACCACCGACATGGCCAACAACCAGATCACGGCTTTCCATCCTGGCGCGATGCAGCACGCGCATGAAACCCAGGTTGTTTCGCGCAGCGATATCCGGCTCGGGATCATCTCGCCCGACGGGCGATGCGCCATGCTGCAACACGCGGCGCAGTTCCATGCGGCGCAGATTCCTTTTGTGTTCGATCCCGGCCAAGGCCTGCCGATGTTCAGTGGCCAGGAGTTGGCGCAGTTCATTGCCCAGTCCCACTGGGTGGTGGTCAATGATTACGAAGGAAAAATGCTGTGTGAGCGCACCGGCTGGAGCTTGGCTGAAATCTCGCAGCGGGTGCAAGGCCTGGTCGTGACCCTGGGCGGCGAGGGCTGTGATGTCTGGCTTGAGGGCCACTGCACGCGCGTGCCGCCGGTGCGGCCCGAGGCCGTGGTCGACCCCACGGGCTGCGGCGACGCCTGGCGTGCCGCGCTGCTGTGGGGGCTGGAGCAGGGCTGGGATGTGCTGCGTTGTGCCGCACTGGGCAACCGCATGGGCGCCTACAAAATCGCCCAGCGCGGGCCGCAAAACTATGTTTTGCCCGCCGATTTTTCTCTCTAGGAGCCTGCCGGGCTGGCCGCCTCGGCGGTATCGGGAGCCTTTGTAATCGCGCGCGGACGGCCCTGCCCGTCAATGGCGACATAGGTCAGCGAAGCCTCGGTGACCTTGATGTACTGGCCTTGGTTGCTGAAGCGTTCGGCATAGACCTCAACCTGCACGGTGATCGAGGTGCGCCCGATGCGCGTGAGCGAAGAGAAAAACGACAAAATATCGCCCACCCGCACCGGTTGCTTGAAGATGAACTGGTTCACCGCCACCGTGGCCATGCGGCCCTGGGCGTAGCGTGCCGGCACCACCGAGCCCGCCAGATCGACCTGGGCCATCACCCAACCACCAAAAATATCGCCGTTGCCATTGCAGTCGCCTGGCATAGGAATGACTTTGAGCACCAGCTCTTTGTCGGTGGGCAGGGCGACGCTGGGGGCAGGAGGAGAGCGGTTGGGCATAAGGTCGGTGGCTTGGGTGGCTGGGGCAAGGGTTGCTGTGCGCCCGGCTTGGGCTGGGCGGGCTTCGTTCATGGACGGGCGCAAATCTGCCCGGAGCCGGCACTTTACCGCAGACAGGGCCGCGTTGCCTTTGCTTGGCTGCTGCCGTGCTTGGGCTTGACCGGCTGATTTAAATTATTTTAATAGCTTGTATCGCAATGTATATAACATTTCATTTAACAATGCCATTGAAACTAATGATTTTCATGCGGTATATGCTATTAAATTTGATTTAACGCGTGAAATGGGCTTGTTCCAGCGCCGGGTGCGCGCGGCTCCGTGCCTGGGTGCGTGGCTTGCGGGTGGCCTGGCCAGCGGCGTGGTTCTGGTCATAATCGGCGGCTTTTGCGCTTCTTCCTCCATCTTTTTGTCTCGTCTGCGCTTGACGGCAGCGGCAGCCTTCGCCACCTATGCACCACCCCACCTCACCGGCGTCCTTGGCCGCAGTTGCCACGCCGCAGGCGCAGGCCGAGCCGGCCGCTGTTCGCAGTGACTGGGCGACGCTGCGCCGTTTGTTCCCCTACCTGTGGCATTACAAGTGGCGGGTGATGGCGGCCTTGTTTTTCATGGTGGCGGCCAAGTTGGCCAATATCGGCGTGCCGTTGTTGCTCAAAAATTTGGTCGACAACTTGACGCTCAAGCCCGGCAGCGCCCAGGCTTTGTTGGTGGTGCCGGTGGCGTTGTTGCTGGGCTACGGCTTGCTGCGT
The DNA here is from genome assembly GCA_043785395.1 of Burkholderiaceae bacterium. Lineage (GTDB taxonomy): Bacteria > Pseudomonadota > Gammaproteobacteria > Burkholderiales > Burkholderiaceae_C > JAGOEY01. Next base: position 11,900 of record JAYVXE010000350.1, read on the forward strand.
TTGCTAAGCACTTTGTTTGCCGAGGCGCGTGAGTTGATTTTTGCCAAGGCGAGCGAGGGCACGGCGCGCAGCATTTCTTTGCAAGTGTTTCGACATTTGCACGCTTTGAGCCTGCGCTTTCACCTGGAGCGCCAGACCGGCGGCATGACGCGTGACATCGAGCGCGGCACGCGCGGCGTGCAGTCGCTGGTGTCGTATTCGCTCTACAGCATCATCCCGACGCTGATCGAAGTGGTGCTGGTGCTAGGCCTGTTGGCGCTGAAGTTTGACGCCTGGTTTGCGGTGATTACCGGCGTTGCGCTGCTGTTCTACATCGGCTTTACGGTCACGCTGACCGAGTGGCGCACGCAGTTTCGCAAGGCCATGAATGCGCTGGATTCGCAGGCGCACAGCCGGGCGATTGATTCGTTGCTGAATTTTGAGACTGTCAAATACTTCAACAACGAAGACTTCGAGGCGCAGCGCTACGACGAGCGGCTGGAGCTGTACCGGCGCGCCGCGCTGAAGAGCCAGCGCACGCTCAGCCTGCTCAATGCCGGGCAGCAAAGCATCATCGCGCTCGGCCTGGTGGCCATGCTGTGGCGGGCCACGCAAGGCGTGGTGGCCGGGCAGATGACGCTGGGCGACTTGGTGATGGTCAACGCCTTCATGATCCAGCTCTACATTCCGCTGGGTTTTTTGGGCGTGCTGTACCGCGAGATCAAGCAAAGCCTGACCGACTTGGAAAAGCTGTTTGCGCTGATGGAGCGCGAGCGTGAGATTGCCGATGCGCCCGGCGCCGCGCCCTTGCAGTGCCGGGGCGCGCCGACGGTGCGCTTTGACAATGTGTCTTTTGGCTATGTGCCGGGGCGAGCGATTCTGCACCGGCTGAGCTTTGAGATCCCGGCGGGCAAGACGGTGGCCGTGGTGGGGCCGTCGGGCGCGGGCAAGTCGACACTGGCACGGCTGTTGTTTCGTTTTTACGATGTCGACCGTACGGCCACTGGGTTCAACGGCGCTATCAGCATCGACGGCCAGGACGTGCGCTGCGTCACCCAGGCCAGCTTGCGCCAGGCGATTGGCATCGTGCCGCAAGACACGGTGCTGTTCAATGACACGGTCGAATACAACAT
>JAYVXE010000351.1:0-12993 GCA_043785395.1 Burkholderiaceae bacterium
CAGCACAACCTTCGCCGCTATTGGATCCAGCGCACCGTGCACCCGACGGATTCGAATCCGCGCGGTGCTGGCGGTGGCACATCACCGTGCCCATGTGGCGCTGCGGGTGGTAGTACTCGGCCTCGGGAAAGCCGTAGTCGAGCAAGAACACCGCGCCGCGCCCAAGCCGCTCGGCCAGGGTGCGGACAAAGGCCTGCGCCTGGGGATGGATCTCGCTCAGGTAGTCGTGCTCGCCTTCAATCTCGATCGGTGGGCGCAAATCGGTCGGCCGGTCGGCCCAGACGAACTGGCCATCTGCCGCATCTGCCGCATCTGCCGCATCTACGCCGTCCGCGCCGTCCGCGCCGTCCGCGCCGTCCGCCGCCTGCCAGACCACGCCGCGCTCATGCCAAACGCCGTCCAGGCGCACCAGCAGCTGCACCGGCATCGCGTCCAGCAGCTCGTTGCCGACCACCACGCCCTCAAAACGCTCCGGCAGCGCATCCAGCCAGCGCACCTGCGCACCATAAGCGGCCAAGGCCTGCTGCTGGCGTGCGCGCAGGCTGCCCGACAAATCTACGATGGTGTAACGCCGCACAGCACTACCAAGACTTTCGAGCAATTGCGCAGCGAGTGCGCCCGAGCCAGCGCCAAACTCCCAAACCTCGTCGCAGCCGGTGGCGCTCAAAGCCTCTTGCACCTGCACGGCCAGCGTCTGGCCGAACAGGGGCGTCAGCTCGGGCGCGGTGACAAAGTCACTGCCCGAGGCTGGGAAAGCGCCAAATTTGGCCGAATCGTTGGCGTAATAGCCCAGGCCGGGCTGGTACAAGGCCAGCGCCATAAAGCTGTCAAAGCCAATCCAGCCACCGGCGTCGGCCAGTGCCTGTTGAATCTGCGCCTGCAAGGCGCTAGTGAGCTTGGCCCACCCCCGAAGCGCCTGCGGCGCTTCCCCCTCAAGGGGGCGCACCTGGTGGCCTGGCGAAGCCAGATCCACGGCTGCCTGGGAGGCGGGGCGTGCGTTTTGTGCCTTGCTTGTATCGGTCGGGGGGCTTGCCCCGTGCGTGGTCGTTAAACTGTTCGGTATTTTTGTCACGCTGGGATTGTCCTTCAATGAACGCATCGACCGCTGTCGCAGTCACCGCTGCGCCGCGCACCGTCTTGGTCACTGGTGCGGCCAAACGCCTGGGCCGCGCCATTGCGCTGGCGCTGGCGGCTGCCGGTTGGCAGGTTGCTGTGCATTACCGCAGTTCGGTCGATGAAGCTATAGAAACAGAAGCTGCTTGCGCTAGTCTTTCCGGGCTTTCAGGATGTTTTGATGCTGATTTGCTGAATGAGACTGAAGTTCATGCTCTACTTCCGCGCGTGTTAACCCATTTTGGCCGCCTCGACGCCGTGGTCAACAGCGCCTCGATTTTTGAGCACGACAACGTACTGGACTTTGGTTTTGCCGCCTTGCAACGCCATATGTGCAGCAACGTCGGCGCGCCGGTGCTGCTGGCCCAAGCGCTCTACCAACACCTGGGCGGGCGCCAGGCGCAGGGCGCGGTGGTCAATCTGCTGGACCAAAAGCTCTGGAATCCCAACCCCGATTTCTTGAGCTACACCCTGTCCAAGGCCGCGCTGGAGGCCGCCAACACTGCGTTGGCGATGGCCTTGGCGCCCACCTTGCGGGTGGTCGGTGTCGCACCTGGCCTGACCCTGACCAGCCCCTGGTTGGACGCTGAAAAATTCGCCCAGCTGCACCAAATGTCGCCGCTGGGGCGCTCGTCCAGCGCGGCCGATGTCGCCAGTACCGTGCGCTTTGCGCTAGAGAACCAGTCCATCACCGGCACCACCTTGCTGGTGGACGGCGGCCAGCACTTGATGCGCTTCGAGCGCGATTTCTCGCTGATGTAGCCGCAAGCATTGCGCAATGCCGTCCTGCCTATTTGCACACTATTTCAGCCCCACCCTCCGATTGACCCGCATGACATCTTCCACCCACGGTGCACATATCCTGACGCTGACCGGCCTGCGCTTTGATGCCAATCTGGGCATCCTTGACACGGAGAAATGTGCGCCGCAACCGATCCAGGTCGACGCCGAACTCCACCTCGGCGCGCAGCCCCTGCTGCCTGCCGACGACGATATCGGCCATGTGCTGGACTACCGCCGGGTGCGCCAAATCATCCTCGCCGAGTGCCAGGCCGAGCACGTCAACCTGCTGGAGAGCTTGATCGGCAAACTGAGCCTGCGCTTGCTGCGCCTGCCCGGCGTGCTCGGTGTGCGCGTGCGGATTGCCAAGCTGGAGATTTTTGACGACTGCGAAGTCGCCATCCGGGTCGAGAGCGGGCAGTGGTGAACGGGCCATCAGCCTGGGGGCGCGAATGCGACAATTCCGCGCATGACCGACACCCTCACCCTCACCCGTCCTGACGACTGGCATTTGCATCTGCGCGACGGCGATGTTTTGCCCACGGTTGTCGCGCATACGGCGGCCCAGTTCGGGCGCGCCATCATCATGCCCAATTTGCGCCCACCGGTGACGGACACCGCGCAGGCGCTGGCCTACCGCCAGCGCATCTTGGCGGCACTGCCCGCCGGGCTGCTCTTCGAGCCTTTGATGACGCTGTACCTGACCGACAAGCTGGACGCTGCCGAAATCGCACGTGCCCAAGCGGGCGGCATCGTCGCGGCCAAGCTCTACCCGGCCGGGGCTACCACCAACAGTGACGCAGGGGTCAGCAGTCTGCGCAAAATCTACCCGGTGCTAGAGGCGATGCAGCGCCTGGGCATGCCGTTGTTGGTGCACGGCGAGGTGACCGACCCCGAGGTTGATCTGTTTGACCGTGAGGCGGTCTTTATTGACCAGCAGCTGATTCCGCTGCGGCGCGATTTTCCGGCGCTCAAAATCGTCTTTGAACACATCACCACCGCAGAGGCCGTGCACTACGTGCAAAGCAGTGGCGCGGCCACCGCCGCCACCATCACCGCCCACCACCTTTTGTACAACCGCAACGCGCTGTTCACGGGCGGCATCCGCCCGCATTACTACTGCCTGCCGGTGCTCAAGCGTGAGCGCCACCGCCTGGCGCTGGTGCAGGCGGCGACCAGCGGCAACGCCAAGTTCTTCCTCGGCACCGACAGCGCGCCGCACCCGGCGCAGTTGAAGGAACACGCCAGCGGCTGTGCCGGCTGCTATACAGCGCACGCCGCCATCGAGCTGTATGCCGAGGCCTTCGATGCGGCCGCTGCACTTGACCGGCTCGAAGCCTTTGCCAGCTTCAACGGCCCGGATTTTTACCAACTGCCGCGCAACACCACGCAAATCACCCTGCGCCGCGAAAGCTGGACGCCGCCGGCGAGCTTCACTTTTGGCGCCGCCGAGCTCAAGCCGCTGCGCGCGGGCGAGGCCCTGGCTTGGCGCCTGTCCCCCAACGCATGAATGTGCAGCGGTTCACAATTCGCGCTTGATTTGTGCACTGCCGCCCCCAATTTCACGCCAGTGGTGCCAACCTACCCCACGAAAGAATGTATGAAACGTATCAGCCTATTTATCCTGACCAATCTCGCCGTTGTCGCCTTGCTCGGCATCGTCGCCAACCTGCTCGGCGTCAACCGCTTCCTCACGCCCAACGGCCTTGACCTGGGCAAGCTGCTCGGCTTTGCGCTGGTGATTGGTTTTGGCGGCGCAACGATCTCGCTCTTGATGAGCAAGTTCATGGCCAAGCGCAGCGCCGGCGTGCGCATCATCAACGAGCCGCAATCGGCTGATGAGGCCTGGATCGTCGAGACGGTGCGCCGTTTTGCCGTGGAGGCCAAGATTGGCATGCCCGAGGTCGGTATTTTCGAGGGCGCGCCCAATGCCTTTGCCACCGGTGCGTTCAAGAACTCGGCCCTGGTGGCCGTCTCGACCGGCTTGCTCGAAGGCATGACACGCGAAGAAGTGGAGGCCGTGATTGGCCACGAAATCGCCCACGTCGCCAATGGCGACATGGTCACCATGACGCTGATTCAAGGCGTGATGAACACCTTTGTGGTCTTCCTCAGCCGCGTCATCGGCTACGCGGTCGACGGTTTTTTGAGTCGCAACAACGAAAACCGCTCGGGCCCCGGCATCGGCTACTTCGTCACCACCATCGTGCTCGACATCCTGCTCGGCTTTGTCGCCGGCATCATCGTTGCCTGGTTCTCACGCCAGCGCGAGTTCCGCGCCGACGCTGGCGCCGCACAACTGATGGGGCGCAAACAGCCCATGATCAACGCCTTGGCGCGCCTGGGCGGCCTGCCCGCCGGCGAGCTGCCCAAAGCTGTCGCGGCCATGGGCATCACCGGCAACATTGGCAAGCTGTTCTCCACCCATCCGCCGATTGAAGAGCGGATTGCGGCTTTGCAGAAATAAATAGCGCTGGCGGCAGACCGGCAGACTGGCCCAGCGCAGCGCCGCCGGCTACTGGAACGCCACTTCGGCAAAGCTCCTTAGCTTTCGGCTGTGCAGCCGGTCGACGCCGGCAGCGCGCAAGATGGCGATGGTGCGGATGCCTATGCGCAGGTGCTGGTCGATGCGTTCGCGGTAGAAGTGGTTGGCCATGCCGGGCAGTTTGATCTCGCCGTGCAAAGGCTTGTCGCTGACGCACAGCAAAGTTCCGTAGGGCACACGAAAGCGAAAACCGTTGGCCGCGATGGTTGCGCTCTCCATGTCGAGCGCCACCGCCCGGCTTTGGCTAAAGCGGCGCTGCGGCGTGTTGTCGGGCAGCAGCTCCCAGTTGCGGTTGTCGGTGCTGGCAACGGTGCCGGTGCGCATGATGCGCTTCAGGTCGGCTCCGGCAATCTGGGCCACATCGGCCACCGCCTGCTCCAGTGCCACTTGGATTTCAGCCAGCGCCGGAATCGGCACCCACAGCGGCAATTCCTCATCCAGCACATGGTCTTCGCGCACGTAGGCGTGGGCCAGCACGTAGTCGCCCAACTGCTGGCTGTTGCGCAGGCCGGCGCAGTGGCCCAGCATCAGCCAGGCGTGCGGGCGCAGTACGGCGACATGGTCGGTGATGGTTTTGGCGTTGGCCGGGCCAACGCCAATGTTGACCATGCTGATGCCGCTGTGGTCGCTGCGCACCAGGTGGTAGCCGGGCATCTGCGGCAGCCGCAGCGGCGCCGTGCCGAGTGCGTCGGTGCTTGGCACGGGCAGGCCAACGCGTCGGCTGATGACGTTGCCGGGCTCGATGAAGCAGGTGTATTCGCTTTGCGGGTTGGCCATCTCGGCGTGGCCGAGGCGCACAAACTCGTCGATGTAGAACTGGTAGTTGGTGAACAGCACGAAGTTCTGGAACCAGTCGGGCGCGGTGCCGCTGTAGTGGCGCAGGCGGTGCAGCGAGTAGTCAACCCTGGGGGCGGTGAACAGCGACAGCGGCTGGGCCTCGCCGGGGCGCGCGCGCCAAGTGCCGTTGGCAATGCCGTCGTCCATCGCGGCGAGGTCGGGCAGATCGAACACATCGCGCATCAGGGTGCGCCGCGCCGGGCTCAGGCTGCCCTCGATGTGGTCGTTGTCGGCAAAGGAGAAGTGGATTGGAATCGGCTGCGTGCTGGTGCCAACCTCCAGCTCGACGCCGTGGTTTTTCAGCAGCAAACGGAACTGCTCGGCGTAGTAGCGGGCAAACAAATCGGGCCGCGTCAGCGTTGTCTCATAGCGCCCCGGGCCTTCGACAAAGCCGTAAGCCAAGGCCGAGTCGGCGCGCACCACGGTGTCGGTGTGGATGCGCACAAACGGATAGCAGGCGCGCACGTGGCCGGGCAGGCTGTCACCGGCGACAAAGCGCTGCATGGCCTCGCGCAGGTGTTGCAAGCTGTTGTTGTAGATAGCGCTGACCTGGGCCAGCGCGCTCGCCGGGTCGCTGTGGCGGGTGGGGGCGATGAAGGGTGGGTGGTGGTGTGGCATGGGACTGCGCAGGCGGCGCTGGTTCGGTGGGTGCACATACAAGAAGCTATATTTTTTATAGCTTCTTGCGCTTATGTTTAATGGATTTCAACAATGAATAGCATTGAAAACCATACAAACATAGCGCAACCAGATGTCAAAATAAAGTACTAGGACACGACTTACGCAAAAATCCACAGGTAGCGTTTTTCAACAAGCTCAGACGCTACAGGTAGTAGCTATCAACAAGGTTTGCGTAAGTCCTGGTATTTCTGTGCTTGGCTGTTTTTTTGGGAGGGGGCGCGTGGCTTATTTTTCTACGAACGCCCGCTCCACCACAAAATCGCCCGGAATCGTGGTGTTGCCTTCTTCAAAGCCGCGTGCCAGCAAAATCTTTTTCAAATCGACCAGCAACTCGGGGCTGCCGCACATCATGGCGCGGTCTTCCAGCGGGTTGAGCGCTGGCAGGCCAAGGTCGTCGGTGAGCTTATTGCTCTGGAGCAGGTCGGTGATCCGGCCCTGGTTGCGAAACGGCTCGCGGGTGACGGTGGGGTAGTACAGCAGCTGGGCGCGCACCAGCTCGCCCAGCACTTCGTGCTGCGGCAGCTCTTGCGTCAGGTAGTCGTAATAGGCCAGCTCTTGGACTTCGCGCACGCCGTGCACCAGGATCACCTGGCTGAATTTTTCGTAGGTTTCGGGGTCGCGGACGATGGACATGAACGGCGCCAAGCCGGTGCCGGTGCCGAACAGGTAGAGCCGTTTGCCGGGCAATGTGTAGTCGATCAGCAGGGTGCCGGTGGGCTTTTTGCCAACGATGATTTTGTCGCCAACCTGGATGTGCTGCAGGCGCGATGTCAGCGGGCCGTTTTCGACCTTGATGCTGAGGAACTCCAGCTGCTCTTCATAGTTGGCGCTGGCGACGCTGTAGGCACGCAACAAGGGCTTGTCATTGACGCGCAGGCCGATCATGGTGAAGTGCCCGTTGCTGAACCGCAGCGAGCTGTCGCGGGTGGTGGTAAAGGAGAACAGCCGGTCGGTCCAGTGGTGCACGCTCAGCACGGTTTCTTCATTGAATGCGCTCATGGGTCATGGGTATCAAGGGGTGATGGGAAAAGGCCGGGGAAGCAAACCGCAGGCGGCCAGCGTGGCGTGGGTGGGTGGCTGGATGGATGGCTAACCAGCCGTTGAGCGGCTTAGTTTAGCCAATTCGATACTACTTCAAGGTATAAGGAGCCCGGTCAGCGGCAGCTATTGCCGGGCTGCGGCGTTCCCAGCCATTGGCTGAGGGCGGCGTTGTAGGCGACCTCGAAGCGTCCAAAATAATCACGCTTATAGCTGGCTGAGCAGCTGGAGCTGCCACCGGCCAGTTGCCCAATCAGGTAGCGGCTTCCTTGGCTGCCGGCAAAAAGCGCCGACCCGCTGCTGCCGGATTCGGTGGCGCCCCGGCCCCAGGTGACGGCAAAATAATTGCTGTTGGCCGGGCTTGCGCTTTGGCAAGAAAAACGCTCAGCGACCGGCGGGCTGCAACTGCTAAAGCCATCAATCCAACCCTCGCTGCGCTTTTGCAGGTCACCCCGGGGCTGGTGCAGATCGAGCACCTCAGTCCCCACGCTGGGCGTGGCGCTGCTCCAGCCGGCAAACACCGCGCCACTTGGGGGGCTGGCGTTCAGGCGCATGAACGAGGTGTCGGACAGCGCATTGGCGTAGAGCAAGGTCGCGCCTGCCGTCAGCGTTTGCGCCTGCGGCGCCAGTGTGTTGCTGTTGCAGGACGCTGAGCGGTAAAACCAGTCGGTGGTCAAGGTCGATGCCACAGCTTGCGAGGAAATGCAGTGGTTGGCACTTAAAAAATAAGGCGTGCCACTGGACGCCTGGTCGTTGAGCAAAGTGCCGGTGCACTCATAACTGCCGCCATTGTCGACAAACGTCATCCGCGCCACGGCATTGCTTTCGGTACGGTCACCGGCACTGCAAGACACATCGACATGGCAGGCCCCAGCCCCGCCAATGCGGGATATGGGCGCATCGGCGCTGCTGCGCGCGGACTCAAGCAGGTGCGACAGCCGGGGCACGGCAAGGCGCAACTCGGCGGGTGCAACGCCCGCTGGCAAGACCAGCTCCAGCGTGACATCGCCCGCGCCAAGGTCGGGCGACCAGTAGGTGCGGGCGGAGGCGCCGCGCTCGCCAGCGTCAAGATTGCGCTGCACCAAGGCCAGCAGGTCTTGGCCCGTCATGTCAGCGCCGATCTGCGTCTGGGCGGTGTAAAAGCGCAGCTGCGCCGTGGGCGCAATGTGCTCGACCAAGATGCCGAGCCGCAGGCCCTGGGCACCGAGCGACTGAAAGCCCAGGCGCGCTACTTTGCGGCCATCGGGCAAGGTTTGCCATTGCAGCAAGGCCGCCGTCGCAGCCACGCTGGCCGTGGCCGCCAGCGTGCGCGCCACGCCAATATGGCGCATCCCGGCGGGCAAGGGCAGCACCATGGGCCGGGCGACCAAGGCCGCCAGCTTGACCGTTTGCAAAGCCTCTGGGCGTGGCGCTGGAGGCGAAGGCGCATCCGGTACCAGGCCAGATTTCGGCAACTCCGCCACCGCAGCCGCCACCGCCACAAAGCTTGGCGCCGATGCCGGTGCGCAGCCCTCTGCAGGGCCCGTATTGCCGTTGTTTTCTACGGGTTCTGGCGCTGGTGTTGGCGCTGGCGCTGGAGCGGGTGTTGGCGCTGGCGCTGGCGCGGGTACTGGCGCGGGTGCGGGTGTTGGCGCAGGTGCAGTGCCGCCACCACCGCCGCAAGCCGTCATCAGCAGCACGGCAACGGTACAGGCCAGGCCGTGCGGGGTGGCGTGAAGTCTCGGTGTGGACATGGAAGGCCTTTCATGCAGCAGCATGCGTTCAGAAAAAATGGCGGAGGAATGGCGGAGGAATGGCAGGGACTTGCGCCAATATGCCCGATTGATACTACCTATGGCTTTGTGCGTCAACCGTGGCCGCAGCTTGTTCCCGCAACGCCGGTGGCCGTGCCGACCCTATAAGAGCGGCAGGGCGCAAACAGATCTTCACCCAAGCCAGCAGATCCGTCGCCGCAGACGGGGCGTGCGCCAAAAGAAGGGCACATAGTTACCAAAATTTACATGCCCGGCGGCATCAACGCTAGCCATGGTGTTTTTTCAATGCCCAAAAACACTAGCCGCCGAGGGTTTCCAAAGTGTGTGTTACCAACATTGTTCTTTGAAGGACAAGGGAAAACCCTTATATTCAAGCCATGAATGCAACCCAAACCTTGTTCAAATCCTCTTTCGATGCCGGGCGCGCATGGCTGCGGCCTGCTGCTTGGTGGGGGTATGGCGCGGGGACAGAGTCTGCGCCGCCGGTGGCCGCTGCGCCGCCAGCAGCGCCGGGGGCTGCGCTGGTGCCTATCCGCACGCTGGGCCCGGACGCGCGCGGCTTGATCGCGGCGCATATTTTGGCGCTGGACGGCGCCGACCGTTATGCGCGCTTTGGCTACGCGGCCAACGATGCACAAATCCAAACCTATGTGGCGCAACTGGACTTTGAGCGGGACCAGGTGCTGGGCATCTATGACCGCAGTCTGGCGCTGATTGCGGTGGGCCACGTGGCTTTGGTGGCCAACGCCGACCATCCGGGTTGTGCGGAGTTGGGCGTTTCGGTGCTGAAGTCGGCACGCGGACGGGGTTTGGGTGGGTGTTTGCTGGCACGCGCCAGCATGTTGGCACGCAACCAAGGTATGCCAAGGCTGTGGATCCACACCTTGAGCGAGAACACGGCCATGCTCAAAATTGCCCGCCGGGCGGGTGCCGTGGTGCAGCGCGACGGCTCGGAGTCGCAGGCCTGTTTGGCCTTGCCGCACGCGGGCTGGGACAGCCGTATGGCGCAGCTGGTGGAGCAACAGTACGCCGAGGTCGATTACCGCATCAAGCTCCAGGCCAAGGGCTTCAGCGATGTGCTGGGCCGATGGCAGACGCGGCGGTGTAGCGCTGTGCGCCCGCGTGCCAAAGCTGCCGTGGATGCCTGAGTCGCCCAAAAAATCTGCGCCCTGCGGCTCAAACCCCGGGCGAGCACGTCAATCCGCTATCCTTGCGCTCTCTTTACTACCGCAGTTTTGCTGCACAAACGGTGCCAGACCCCCATCCAGAACATCTTCCTGCCAAAGAAGATAAGCGCAGTTTCTTGCAAAAAGTGGCCCAGTTCATCCACCCCGGGCCCGACTCCACAGAGGCATTGATCGCAACTTTGGCCGATGCCGAAGACAGCAACGTGATTGGCGCTGACGCCCGCGTGATGCTGGAGCGGGTGCTGCGGATGGCCGACATGACGGCCGGCGACGTGATGGTGGCCGCACCGCGCATGGAGCTGCTCAATATTGATGCGCCCTACGAGGCCTTGCTGCGCCAGGTGATCGACACCGCGCACTCGCGCTTCCCCGTCTACAGCGGCGAGCGCGAAAACATCATTGGCACGCTGATGGCCAAGGACTTGCTAAAGCTGCAATGCTCGCCCGAGCTGAATATTCGGGCGCTGGTGCGCTCGGCGGCGTTCGTGCCCGAGAGCAAGGGCTTGCATGATTTGCTGCGCGAGTTTCGCGGCAACCGCAACCACTTGGCGATCGTCATCGACGAGTTTGGCCGGGTCGCCGGGCTGGTCACGATTGAGGACGTCTTGGAGGAAATCGTGGGCGAAATCGAGGACGAATTCGACATCAGCGAAGACGAGGGCGACATTTACGGCCTGGCCGACAAAACCTACCGCGTCAGCGGTGACACGCCGATCGAGCGCGTCAACGAGGCCTTTGCCGTGGCCCTGGCCAGCACCGATCCAGACGACGCCTTCGACACCATCGGCGGGCTGATTGCGCACGAGATGGGCCATGTGCCCAAGCGCGGCGAGCAGCATGTGATGGCCGGCCTGCGCTTCGTGGTCTTGCACACCAAGGGCGGTGCTGTGCGCTGGTTCAAGGTTTCCCCCCACAGCGTGGATTGATGCACCGACCGATGTCGCCAACCCCCACACCAACCCCCGCCAACAGCGCCGACACCAACCTGGTCGCACGGGCCTGGGCCTGGCTTGGGCCGCTGCTGCTGGCGCTGCTGGCCGGCGCAGCGCAGGCGCTTTCGCTGGCCACACCCTGGCCCGCCTCGGGTGGTTCTGCGGCGTGGTATTTGCAGTTGCTGGCCCTGGCCACGCTGGCGCTGTTGTTGGTGCGCAGCCACAGCTGGCAGCAGGCGGCGCTGCGGGGCTGGGTCTTTGGCCTGGGCTGGATGGCGTCCACCTTTTGGTGGCTGTTTATCTCGATGCACACCTACGGCGGCCTGGGCGCAGCGCTGGCGATTTTGGCGGTGCTGGCCTTGGCCGCGTTTTTGGCACTGTTTTATGCCTTGGCAGCCGCCGGCTTCAAGGCCTTGGCGCGTGGCCAGGGAGCGCTGGATGCACTGCTGTTTGCGGCGCTATGGCTGCTTGCCGAGTTGGTGCGTGGCAGCTGGATGACGGGTTTGCCCTGGGGTGCCATTGGCTATGCGCATATCGACGGGCCTTTGGCCGCGCTGGCGCCGTGGCTTGGCGTCTACGGCCTCAGTGCCGTTGCCGCGTGTTTGGCGGCGTGCCTGGCACTGCCGGCGGCGCGCTGGTGGGCGGGCGCCGGGTCGTGGTGGACGGCACTGCGCGGGGCCGGCGCGGCGCTGGCCGTGCTGGCGTTGTTGGCTGTTTTGCCCACGTCAAACTGGAGCCAGAGCACGGGGAACTTAGAGGTTGCCTTGTTGCAAGGCAATATCCCGCAGGACGAAAAATTCCAGCCCGGCAGCGGCGTGCCGCAGGCCTTGCAGTGGTACGGCGCGCAGCTGTTGGCGAGCCGGGCGAGTTTGGTGGTCGCGCCCGAAACCGCTATCCCGCTGTTGCCGCAGCAATTGCCGCCGGCCTATAGCGAGAGCTTGCAAGCGCATTTTGGCCGTGGCCCGCAGGCCGCACTGGTGGGCATTCCCATGGGCGATGCGCGCGCGGGCTATACCAATTCAGTGCAAGCTTGGCTGCCCGGTGCGGGCGCGCCGTACCGCTACGACAAGCACCACCTGGTGCCGTTTGGTGAATTTGTGCCGCCGCTGTTTCGCTGGTTCATCGATTTGATGCAAATCCCGCTTGGTGACTTCAACCGAGGCGCGCTCGGCCAGCCTTCGCTGGTCTGGCAGGGCCAGCGGATTGCGCCCAACATTTGCTATGAAGATTTGTTTGGCGAAGAGCTTGGTGTGCGCTTTCTTGATCCAGCGCAAGCACCGACGGTATTTGCCAACCTCAGCAACATTGGCTGGTTTGGAGACTCGGTTGCCATTGACCAGCACTTGCATATTTCACGCATGCGCGCGCTCGAATTCCAGCGCCCCATGCTGCGTGCCACCAACACCGGGGCCACTGCCATCATCGACCACCGGGGCCGCGTGCTGCAAATGCTGCCGCGCTTTACCCGTGGCGTGCTGGAGGGCGAGGTGCAGGGCCGCAGTGGCAACACGCCCTACGCCTGGTGGGTGGCGCGCTGGGGGCTGACTCCGTTGTGGTTGCTGGGCCTGGGCGGGGTCGCGTTGGCGTGGCTGCGGGCCCGCCGGTGGGCGTTGCGCTGAGAGCGAACAACTTGTTTTGATAGCTTGTACCGCACTATATACACCATTTCAATGGTTAAACATATTGAAATGCACATGTATCTAGCGGTAAATGCTATTCAATTTCATTGTTAAAAGTGTTTTCACGCTTTGCACAGGCCCACGGCTGGTTACTATCGGCAGGCCGGCGAATCCGCGACCATCGCCGTTTTGGGGGCTCGACACTATTAGGACTTACGCAAAATTGTCCTGGCTAGGCATTTTTCCGCAGACAGTACGCCCCAGTACGGCAAGGAAAAAAACGACGCCAGGGCGGTTTTGCGTAAGTCCTGACTATTATTTTTAAGGACAAACGCATGCGCACTCCCTTCTCGCAACTCCTGAGCGGCCTGGCGTTGGCGCTGTGCGCCAGCTTGGCGACGGCCCAAACCACGGCTACGCCGACCAAGCCCCAGGTGGTGATTTTGGCCACCGGCGGCACCATTGCCGGGGCCGGGGCTTCGGCCATCAACAGCGCCACCTACGCGG
>JAYVXE010000352.1:0-12977 GCA_043785395.1 Burkholderiaceae bacterium
GATTACTTGAAAAAATCCTCACATATAGTAGCCGGGTTTTTTCGACACCCCGAGCTCGGCTATTCAATTTTTTGAACTAAATTTGTTTACCCCTTAGTATGCGTGTTTTGAAATCAATAAACGCGCGCAGGTAAATGTTTGTGGTTTATTTTTGGGCCAGCAACTCCCCTTTTTTTTGGGAGGGGCAAATGGAATTAAATTTTTTGCCACTTGGTGGCAAGTGACGTTAATGCCGGCATGGGTCGTGCTAAAGTTGCGATTCAGAATCGTAAAATCATAGTAAAGCGGCAGCCAAGAATGAAGCTATTTCCGTTGCCTGCATTGATTTATTTATCGGCAACGTCGGGATTATTGATGCGGCTTATTTTCAGTCGGCCTCACTGGCATTTGAAAAACTTTTGTTGCAAGGTGAAAATATATCTATATTGTTAAAAAAATTACGCAATGGATGGTGGTTTATTTTTCTGGCTTGTCAGTTGTGCTGCGGCAGGGAAAAATAAATTTTAAAAATTCTCCAAAAGGTAAAAATTCAGCACTATTCGCAGATGAGGGTTGTCGCTCTAAATAAAAAATAAATATTTGCATGGGTGTGCAAATATGCCACTGAAGATTATTGTTGAAATCAGCAGGAAACGATTTGTTCAACATCAAAAATTTGCCAGAATTTTCAGGCCTGTGCCATCGGTGGGGTTTTTGTTGATTTTTAAATTAATTTAACAATCAGGCATCTTCATTCGGGATCCCGCCAAGCCGCAGCGCAGTGGCGATGGCAGTTACAAATGAAGTTATCACCATAACAGTAAATACATGTAGCGGCAACAAAATGTCAATCAAAAAGACAAGGTGCGTAAAAAACCACATTACTGGGTCTTGCGCCAAGCGCTCGCCCAGATCCTGTCTGAGGCAGTGGCAGGTACGACTGGGTCGCCGGAAGTGGACAGTCTTCGTTTTGGGTTATGCGGTTACCGCTGTTGGTTACGCCCATGGGCACCCGAGTGTTACGGTTAAGCGTGTAAGTTTTGGCAGTACACGGTTTGACGATGTTTGGGTACTTGCCGAATTTTGGAATTCGCGGGGCTTTGAACGCTTCACGCAAAGTGTTTCGGCACACCCGTTACGCCATAGACATTGAGGTGTTGATGCGCGTGGGCACAGGGGGCCGTCGATGGCGTGGTGGCGCACCAGATCATGTTGGGTGTGAGGTGCAAACCGCTGAAGGTTTGCTGCGGTTGCCACGAGGTGTTTGAGGGCAGCAACACGGTAGAGGTCACCACACGCCGTAAAAACCGCTGTCAGTGGTGAGCGTCTGCACCACGCCCAACGCTGCGGGTCGCGCCTCAATTTTCGGGAGCGCGGGCGCCACTTCGCGCTTGTCACTGCACACCGGCGTGACGTGCGCGGTGACCACCTCGGAGTCTGTCGGACTCCATTGCAGCCGATGCCTGCCGACCAAGTCCAACCGGCTCCTAGGGTGTTTGCGGGCCCACGGCTTTTACGTGGCTGGTGCGGCCTTGGCTGTCTACGCTCTCCAGGTGCACGTCAAAGCCCCAAAGCCGGGCCACATGTTTGAGCACTTCTTGCGCGCTGTCGTGCAGGGGGCGGTTGTTGTGCTGGGTGTGGCGCAGCGTCAGGGCCCGGTCGCCGCGCAGGTTAACGCTCCAGACTTGGATGTTGGGCTCGCGGTGGTTGAGGTCGTACTGGCGTGAGAGTGACTCGCGCAGCTGCTGGTAGCCGTTGTCGTCATGGATTGCGGAGACTTGGAGCGTGCTTTCTTCTTGTTTATCGCGGATGCTGAAGAGCCGGAAATCGCGCATCAGCTGCGGCGATAAAAACTGGCCGATGAAGCTCTCGTCTTTGAAGTTTCGCATCGCATGGTCGAGTGTTGGCCCCCAGTCGCTGCCTGCGATATCTGGGAACCAGCGCCGATCTTCGTCGGTTGGATGCTCGCAAATCCGGCGCAGGTCGCGGAACATTGCAAAACCGAGTGCATAGGGGTTGAGGCCGCTGTAGGCCGGATGGCCAACCGGTGGCTGGAACACTACGTTGGTGTGCGACTGCAAGCATTCCATCATGAAACCATCGGCCAGCAGGCCTTGGTTGTACATGGTGTTGAGGAGGGTGTAGTGCCAAAACGTGGCCCAGCCTTCGTTCATCACCTGGGTCTGGCGTTGCGGGTAAAAGTACTGCGCTACTTTGCGCACGATGCGCACCACTTCGCGCTGCCAAGGTTCGAGCAACGGTGCATTTTTTTCGATGAAATAGAGCAGGTTTTCTTGCGGCTCGGCGGGAAAGCGAGGCGCACTGCTGGCCGCACCGGTCTCGGCATGGCGTGGCAGGGTTCGCCACAGGTCGTTGACCTGCTGTTGGCGATGGTGTTCGCGCTCAACGCGGCGCGCCTGCTCTTGGCTGAGCGAGATTTTTTGCGGGCGCCGGTAGCGGTCAACGCCGTGGCTCATCAGGGCGTGGCAGGAGTCCAACAGGTCTTCCACCGCGCTTTGGCCGTGGCGCTCTTCACAGTCGGCGATGTAGTGGCGAGCGTAGACCAGGTAGTCGATGATGGAGGAGGCGTCGGTCCACATCCGAAACAGGTAGTTGCCCTTGAAGAAGCTGTTGTGCCCATAAGCCGCATGGGCGATCACCAGGGCCTGCATCGCCATCGTGTTCTCCTCCATCAGGTAGGAGATGCAGGGGTTGGAGTTGATGACGATTTCGTAGGCCAGCCCCATGTGCCCACGGCGGTAGTTTTTCTCGGTAGCGATGAATTGTTTGCCATACGACCAATGGCGGTAAATCACCGGCATGCCGACCGAGGCGTAGGCGTCCATCATTTGCTCGGCGCTGATGATCTCCAACTGGTTGGCGTAGGTGTCGAGCCGGTAATCGCTGGCGACGCGGGCGATCTCGCGGTGGTAGCGCTCGATCAACTCAAAAGTCCAGTCGCTCGGATGGGGCAGGGGTTGGCGCGCGTTGGCACTGACATGGTCGCCGCCAGGGCCTGCGGTACGGGAGGATGCTGGGCTCATGACGGTGCCTCTTCTTTCTTGAACAGGTCGCGAAACACGGGGTAGATGTCCTGGGCGTCGGCAACTTTGCGCAGTGCAAAGTTTTTTTCTGTCGTGGCCAATTGACGGTATTCCTGCCATAAATTTTGCTCATCTTCGGCCACTTGCACATAGGCGAAGTAGCGCACCAGTGGCAGGATTTTTTCACTCAATAATTTGCAGCAAAGGCCGCTGTCTTGGTGCCAGTTGTCGCCGTCGCTGGCTTGGGCGCCGTAGATGTTCCAGCCGCTGCTGGGGTAGCGCGCAGCGATGATCTCGTGCATCAGTGTCAGTGCGCTAGATACCACCGTGCCGCCAGTCTCGGTGGCGTGGAAAAATTCTTCTTCGCTGACTTCTGCAGCTTGCGTGTGGTGGCGGATAAACACCAATTCGATTTTTTCGTAATGCCGGGTCAAAAACAAATACAGCAGCATGAAGAAGCGCTTGGACATGTCTTTGCGCGCCTCATCCATGGAGCCAGAGATGTCCATCAGGCAAAACATCACCGCTTTGGCGCTGGGTTGCGGCACTTTGACGCGGTTGCGGTAACGCAGGTCGAGCGGGTCTAGAAACGGCACATTGCGCACCTGGTCGTGCAGTACTGCAATCCGCGCTTCGGCTTGGGCAATTTCACGCTGCACGGCAACTTGGGCTGCATCCGGGCGCAGCAACAACAGCCGTAGCTGCTCTTGCAGTGCCCGCATTTCACGCCGCAGCGTACGCTGCTCAGCCCCGCCGCCGAGTGCAATGCGGCGTGCCAAGGCACCGCGCATGGAGCGCACGATGTGCAGGTTGTGCGGCGTTCCCGCATTGGTGTAGCCCGCGCGCTGGCTCTTCCATTCGGGCACTTCGGCCAGCTGGGTTCGCAGCATTCGGGGGAGCGCCAAGTCTTCAAAGAAGACCTGCATGAATTCTTCTCGGTTCAGGTGGAAAACAAAATCATCGTCTCCCTCGCCGCTGTCGCTTGCCTGTCCGCCCCCGCCTTGGCCGCTTCCGCTTTGCGGCCGCTTAATTTGATCGCCCTTGAGATATTCGCGGTTGCCGGGGTGGACTTGCTCACGGTCACCGCCAGCGCCGTGGCCGAAAACAGGCTCGGAGACGTCGCGCTGGGGCAAGGCAATGTCTTCGCCTTGCTCTAGTTCACCCAGATTGCGGCTGCCGACAGCACGCCGTACAGCTTCGCGGATCTGGGTGCGGTAGCGGCGTAAAAAGCGTTCGCGGTTGCCGATGGATTTGTTTTTTCCCGACAACCTGCGATCAATGATCTGCTGCAGGGACATGGTGTGCTCTCCTTGACGGGCCTGGGGGCACGCGACGCAACTGACGCTGCGGTGGCGCGAACGACCCAGGCCAGAGGGTCTAAAGTGCAATGGCGTGCGGTTGAGCGCAGCTTGACTTGCCAGCTGTTGGCATGGGCGGTACCGGCCGTACTCAAGAGCTCTTGCGCACCCGCAGATACCACTCACACAGCAGCCGCACTTGTTTGGCGGTGTAGCCCTTGAGCACCATGCGGTTGACGAAGTCCTCGTGCTTTTTTTGCTCGTCAGTGCTGCTCTTGGTGTTGAAGCTGATCACCGGCAGCAGTTCTTCGGTGTTGGAGAACATTTTTTTCTCGATCACGGTGCGCAGCTTTTCGTAGCTGGTCCAGAGCGGGTTTTTACCGGCATTGCCAGCCCGTGCACGCAATACGAAGTTGACGATTTCGTTGCGAAAATCCTTCGGGTTGCTGATGCCTGCCGGTTTTTCGATTTTTTCTAGCTCAGCGTTGAGCGAGCCCCGGTCGAATACTTCGCCGGTATCTTGGTCGCGGAATTCTTGATCCTGGATCCAATAGTCGGCGTAGGTGACGTAGCGATCGAAGATGTTCTGACCGTACTCCGAGTAGCTTTCGAGGTAGGCGGTTTGGATTTCTTTGCCAATGAATTCAGCGTAGCGCGGGGCCATCTGCTCTTTGATGTAGCCCAGGTACTTTTGCTCGGTCTCGGCGGGAAATTGTTCGCGCTCGATTTGCTGCTCCAGCACATACATGAGGTGCACTGGGTTGGCTGCAATTTCGGTACTGTCAAAGTTGAAAACCTTGGAGATGATCTTGAAGGCGAAGCGGGTCGAAACACCGTTCATGCCTTCATCGACACCGGCGTAGTCGCGGTACTCCTGGATTGACTTGGCCTTGGGGTCGGTATCTTTTAAGCTGTCGCCGTCGTAGACCTGCATTTTGCTAAAAATACTCGAATTCTCTGGTTCTTTGAGCCGCGTCAGCACTGCAAACTGCGCCATCATGCGCATAGTTCCTGGGGCGCACGGAGCCTGTGCGAGCGAGGAATTGCGCACCAGTTTCTCGTAGATTTTTACCTCTTCCGAGACCCGCAAGCAGTACGGAACTTTGACGATGTAGATGCGGTCCAGAAAAGCTTCGTTGTGCTTATTGTTGCGAAAGGCTTTCCACTCGCTTTCGTTGCTGTGCGCCAGCACGATGCCGTCAAACGGAATAGCGCCAAAGCCTTCGGTGCCTTTGAAGTTGCCTTCCTGGGTCGCTGTCAACAGCGGGTGCAATACTTTCATGGGGGCTTTGAACATCTCGACAAATTCGAGCAGACCTTGATTCGCCAAGCACAGGCCACCAGCATAGGAGTAGGCGTCGGGATCATCTTGGGCGTAGGTTTCGAGCTTACGGATGTCGATCTTGCCGACCAGCGAAGAGATGTCCTGGTTATTGTCGTCACCCGGCTCGGTCTTGGCGACCGCGATCTGGCGCAGCACCGAGGGGTAGCGTTTAACCACTTGGAACTGGCGAATATCTCCACCATATTCTTCTAGCCGTTTTACCGCCCAAGGAGATAGCACGCGCTGCAAATAACGCCGTGAAATGCCGTATTCTTTTTCGAGCAAATCGCCGTCTTCGCGCTCATCAAACAGGCCGAGCGGCGTTTCGTTCACCGGCGAGCCCTTGATCGCGTAGAACGGCACTTGCTCCATCAGCTGCTTGAGGCGCTCGGCAATGGAACTTTTGCCACCGCCGACCGGGCCGAGCAGGTAGAGTATTTGTTTTTTTTCCTCCAGCCCCTGGGCTGCATGGCGGAAGTACGCAACTACTTGCTCGATCGATTCCTCCATGCCGTAGAACTCTTTGAAGGCTGGATAGACCTTGATCACTTTGTTGGCAAAGATGCGCGACAAACGCGGGTCATTGCGGGTGTCGAGTAGCGCAGGCTCGCCAATCGCCTTGAGCATGCGTTCGGCGGCCGTTGCGTAGGTTAGGGGGTCACGTTTGCACAGGTCCAAATAGTCTTGTAGGGACAAGACCTCCTCGCGGCTGCGCTCGAAACGTGCGGCAAAGTTGCTGATAACGTCCATAATTGCCTCCTTAAAATCGACATAGCCATTGTGCATACAACGCAGCAAACTTCATTTTCGATGACGTTCTTTTGAAAAAAGCCTTCTGCCTCTATGGTTATAGCCGAGCTGCCATGCATGCTGCTGTGCAGTTGTGACTGCATTTAAAAATGCCAAGGACGGGACGGGTGTTTTTTCTGTTGACAAAAAATGCATTCACTTACGAAATAATATGTGTGAATATATTTCTAAACGCATTCCGTGATTTTTACAGCCGTCGCATGCCATAAAAATCACGGGCCAATAAACGCAGGCATTGGGCGATTATTGTGCCAAGTTACTTTGCGTTTGGGTGGCTGCTGGCGCTGCGGTTGACAGCGGTAGCTGTACCATTTCTTGTAGCAGCAGCGCCAGTTGCTGGGCCGCTGCGTCGAGTACGGCGCGGCCTTTTTCTGCGCTCGCTGCAGCGGCATTGCCCACGGCACCTTGCGGGTTGTAGTCTTGTATTTGCCAGCCCAGTTTGGCGCTACGGCCATTCCCAAGGATGGCGTAATGGGCGGATCGATCTTGTGCCCGGGAATGAAAATTCTGTGCCTGCGCCATATCCACGTGTTGCGGCTGTAAGGCCAGCATCATGGAGGTCTCCACATCGCCCGCATGGATGCCGAAACGCTGCTCTTGTGGTGAAAAAAGGGCTTGCACAGCATCTGGCTGCGGCAACGAAAACCAACTGGCACTGACCACGATCAGGCCGTGCCGGCTGCGCAATTCGCGTGCCACGATGTCCATCACACTGACCTGGCCACCATGACCGTTGAAAAGCAACAGCTTGCGCACGCCAGCTCGGGCGACACCTGCACCGATCTCACTCCAGAGTTGGATCAAGGTCTGCGGCGACAGCGAAAGTGTGCCTGCAAAAGCGTTGTGCTCGGGGCTCAGGCCGACTTGCTGCGTTGGCAACACAAGAACAGGCAGGTTGGCTGGCAATTGAGGCAGGGCAGCGGCGACCACGCCATCGACCAGGGCACGGTCAACCGACAGTGGTAGGTGCGGGCCATGCTGTTCAATGGCGGCAACTGGCAGTACGGCAACGCAGCGCTCGGGGTCGAGTTGGGCGAAGTCACGGGTACAAAGATCTGCCCAGTAACGGGGCAGCGGGCGCGCAGAAAGAAGAGGGGGCACGAAGCGAGGTGAGGTCATCCAATTTATTCCTGATTACTTGCACTTTGTCACATGGCGGGCGATCTTGTGCGTACCTGTCGAGCCAATTACGGGGGATCGACAGGATACTTGGGCGCGCTCCATCACCAGCGGGCTGGGCCAAGGAGCCTGTCGGACTATCGGCATCGAAGCGAAATGGACCGCTGCGGCACCATTGCAGCCGATGCCTCCGATAGTCCGACAGGCTCCTAGGCTTGGTGCGGTGGTTCTGGGGTATTTTGAGGTCATTTAAAAGGTAAAAGTATGAAAATGTGGAGTAAATTAACAGCCGAATTTATCGGTACTTTCGTTTTAGTGCTCGGTGGCTGCGGCAGTGCCGTGCTTGCCGCGGGCATTCCGCAACTGGGCATTGGTTATGCGGGAGTTTCACTGGCGTTCGGTTTAAGCGTACTGGTCATGGCATTTGCGATCGGTCACATTTCAGGTTGTCATTTAAATCCTGCTGTCACCATGGGTTTGGTTGCCGGCGGGCGCTTTGCGTTGCGTGATGCTCCGCTGTACATCGTTGCTCAGGTGCTGGGCTCCATCGCTGCGGCAGGCGTTTTGTATATTGTTGCGACAGGCAATGGCAGTACGGACATCGGTGGCTTTGCATCGAATGGCTATGGCCCACTGTCACCGCATGGCTACTCGATGGAGGCGGCCTTGTTGCTTGAAGTCGTACTGACTGCGGTTTTCTTGTTCGTGATCATGGGGGCAACGTCCGCCAAAGCACCAGCTGGTTTTGCGCCGATTGCAATTGGCCTGTGCCTGACGCTGATCCACTTGGTCAGCATTCCGGTCACCAACACTTCGGTGAACCCGGCCCGTTCGACCGGTGTCGCATTGTTTGCTGGCGACCTCTATGTAGCCCAACTCTGGTTATTCTGGTTGGCGCCATTGGTTGGTGGCGTGCTCGGTGCCTTGATCTACCGCAGCGTCTGCGGCTCAGCGAAGAACAGCTCTTAAGACCTTGTCGCACTGTGGGGGAGCGTTTGACTGTCATCCGTTGATGTTCCAATGCAAAAAGCGGGCCTGGTGCCCGTTTTTTGCATGGGTTCCGGCTTGGTTTGCCGAACCCAAGGAACTTTCCCGCTTGTCACTCGCTCTTACCTTGCTATGAATTTTCGCTTACTTTGCACCACCAGCGCCCTGCTACTCGCCGCGAGCAGCTGGATGGGCACAGCCCAGGCCCAGCTCCTTAGTCGCGCAGTCGCCAGCACGCCACATGTACGGGCCGAGTTGATGGCCTACGCGCCTGACGGCGTGGCGCCAGGGGCCACGGTTTGGGCCGGATTGCAACTAAGCCACCAACCCGAATGGCATAGTTACTGGAAAAACGCAGGCGACTCGGGCCTGCCCACGACCTTGGTCTGGACGCTGCCGCCAGGCGTGAAGGCCGGGGATATTGCCTGGCCGCTGCCGCGCAAGATCCCCGTCGGTACGCTCGCCAACTACGGCTATGAGGGCACGGTACTGCTGCCTGTGCCGCTGACCATCGGGCCAGACTTTCGGCCGTCACCGTTGGAGGCCGCCGATGCGATCGAGCTCAAACTCCATGCCGCGTGGCTGGTCTGTCGCACTGAGTGCATTCCAGAAGAAGCGAAGTTTTCCCTGCGGCTGCCGCTGCATGGCTCAACCGCCCTTCAGGCCGGGGCCTTTGCACAAGCCCAGGCGGCACAGCCAGAGTTGCTGGTATCGGCTGCCACCATCGCCGTGGTCGATAAAACTTTGCAATTCAGTGTGAGTGGGCTGCCGCCCCAGGCGCACGGAAAAACACTCGAACTTTTCTCGGAAACCCCTGAGCTTTTGCACAGCGCTGCGGTCTTGGGGCGCGATTGGGCGCAAAGCTGGGATGGTCCGCTATGGCGTGCCAGTTACCCCTTGGCAGCGTACCGTCAGCACAACCCCGCCACATTGGCGTTCGTGTTGGCACTGGCCGATGCTGACCGTGTTGCCGAGCAGCCCGCAGGCTGGCGCACCGAGGCTGCGATTACAGGCCTTTGGCCAGCTGTAGAGCCGGTCGCTGGCGTTTCTCCCGCACTGCAAGATGCATTGGCACGCAACGCCGCCGTCCCAACGCCAGGCATGGGTGCGCCGATGGCGGCAAGCCAAGGCGTTTTCTTGGCCGCCTTGCTGGCGGCGTTGCTCGGTGGTTTGTTGCTGAACCTGATGCCCTGTGTGTTCCCGGTGTTGGCGCTGAAAATATTGGCCTTTGCCAAAACCAATGCCCACCCGCGCGGGCAGCGTCAAGCGGGCCTGGCGTATACGGCCGGTGTGCTGTTGTCCTTTTTGTTGTTGGGCGCGGCCCTGCTCAGCCTGCGCACGGCGGGCGCGCAAATTGGCTGGGGGTTTCAACTGCAGTCGCCCGCCATGGTGGCGGCCTTGGCTGCGCTGTTTACGTTGCTCGGATTGAACTTGACAGGAATGTTTGAGTTTGGCCAGTTTGTGCCGTCGCGCCTGGCCTCGACACAGGTGCGCAGCCCGCTGCTCAACCATTTTTTATCCGGCGTACTGGCGGTCTTGGTGGCATCGCCTTGCACCGCGCCGTTCATGGGTGCGTCATTGGGGTTGGCCATTGGCCTGCCGACGTGGCAGGCGTTGGGCTTGTTTGCCGCCCTGGGTCTAGGCTTGGCCTTACCGTATTGCGTGGCCAGCTGGGTGCCCGGTGTGGCCCGGTTGCTGCCTCGGCCCGGGCCATGGATGGATACTTTGCGTCGGCTGCTGGCGTTCCCGATGTTTGCCACCGCAGCTTGGTTGGTCTGGGTGTTGGGCCAGCAAAGTGGCATCGACGGCGCGGGTGCCTTGCTGGCCTTGTTGGTGGGGTTGAGTGCCGTGGTTTGGGCGCTGGGTCTGTCTGGGCGCACCCGCTGGTTGTTGGGCGGTGTTTCATTGGCGCTGTTTGCCGCTCTTTTCAGCCGTATCGGCCCGAAGCTGTTAGAGCCGCCGGTGCCCATGTCCGCCAGTGATGACCGCAGCGGCAATGTGCAGCCCCGTTGGCAAGCTTGGTCCGCAGCCGAGGAGGAGGCGCTAACAGCCCGTGGCCAGCCCGTCTTTGTCGACTTCACTGCCGCTTGGTGTATCAGCTGCCAACTGAACCAGCAAACGACGCTGACGAATGCCGCTGTGCTGGCGGACTTTGAGGCCCGCCAAGTCACTTTGCTGCGTGCCGACTGGACTCGTCGCGATCCCGCCATTGGTGCTGCGCTGGGCGTGCTTGGACGCAGCGGTGTACCCGTCTACGTGCTGCACCGCCCAGGCCAGCCGCCGCTGGTGTTGGCGGAAATTTTGACTCCAGGCCAAGTACACCGGGCATTGGCCACATTGGGGCCACGGCCGTAAGCCATGGCGCGCCGTCTTTACAGGCGGCGACTGGCGTTGCAGCGGTATGTGTGCGACGTCACAGATGGTGAAGGTCGAATTTTTCAGCAAGACAGCAAGACAAAGGCGCTGATCTCAAAGCGCTTCCGGTTTTTCTGGCGCAAGCTTCACGGCTGCGTCAACGGCATCTCACAAGGAATTGTTAGGGCGGTTTTTTGCCCTGGGCGAAGGGCGGTTGAGGCTGGGCAACTCAAGGGCTTGGAGTCAGCCCGGTCTAGGGGACTGTCGACTTAACGTGAAACACCCCTGTCGCGCCTGCGGCGCTCGCCCCCTCAAGGGGGCGCACCCGGTGGCCTGGCAGAGCCACGGGGGCACTGGAAGCGGCGCGGTTTCCTCGCTCGGTGCTGCTGGCCCAGTGCATGACAGCTAGTCTGTCAAAAATTTGTGCGGCGCCGTTTTTGCGCTGGCAGGCTCTGACTTTTTGAAGTTTCGCTCAAAAATGCTGCGGCCTCGTGCGTCATAGACCGACTCGCGCGTCAGTGCGCCATTTTGATCGAATTGGTGGTGCAAACCGACCGGTGTTGGGACGTAGCGATGGGTGTTGGAAAAAACCCCATCGCTGGACAACACGCCGTTGTCGAAATACTCGCTCACCACCAAGACTCGGGTCGTGTCAGATCCCTCGTATTCAGCTTTGCGGCACAGTTGACCGCTCGGGTAATAGCGCATTTCGCTGGCCAGTTCGCCCTGCGCCCAAAGGCGCTGACGTACCAATTTGCCGCTGGAGGAAAACTCAAGTTCGCGTTTGCGCCATTCCGTACCATCTTGCATCGCCCAGAGTAGTTCGTGCCGCTGGACGCCATCGGCGGCAAAGCTACGCTCGACACGACTGGTATCCGTCAATTCCTCTTGCTGTTTTAATTTCCCATTGCTGTACAGCGTTTCTAGGCCAACACGTTTGCCGGCAGCAAAGCGCAGACGTTCTCGCATCTGGCCATGGTCAGAAAACAATGCGACCTGAGACGGTCCATCGACAAAACCGCAGGCTTGGGCATCATCGAAGGTCGGGGCGAGTACGGGTTTGTCGCTGCAGCGCAAGGCACTGAGTTGGCCGCGCGGAGTGAAGTCGACCGCAGCCAACTCGACCCCGGTGCGGCTGTACACCGCTGCGCGTAAAAGCTGGCCATTGGGGTGGAACCTGCGTTCTAAGTCCACCAAAGTGCCATTGTTGTACACCGCGTCGCGCAGCATCTGCCCGCTGGCCGAGAATTCACGCGCCCGGCCTTGTAGCTTGCCGTTCAAGTTGAGACGTTGCTCGCGCAGCAATGAGCCAGCCTCAAAAATCCGCACCAAACCCACGGCTTGGCCATTTTTCAGCGCTTGTTCGCGTACCAGCAAACCGCTGTCGCGGTCGGTGCAGCGCATCAAGCCGGTCTTGCCTTGCAGGCTACGGTTGCTCCCCAAGTTAATGGACTGGCCATTGAGCTCACAGTTTGGCGCGGCCTGGGCAGCGGTCCCGGCCAAAGCGATAACCCAGCAACTCAGCTGCAAAAAAAATGCGTGGCGTTGGGTGGGCATCGTGGTCAGATCTGCTGCGCTGTGGCGTGAAGGCCGTCAGCGCGTGGTTGGGACCTGGGAGGGGGGCGTGCCTTGCATTCACGACGGAGGCCGTAAGGGCGGTGCCGAGCCATCCGAGCCAGTCGCGGATCTCCTGGTCGGTGATGCGCCGAGCGAGCCGCAGGAGCAACTGCACTCTGTGCTGTTGCGGCGCCGCAGGCAAAAATAACAAGAACGGGCAAACAGCACATGGTACGCAGCTTATCAGTTGGGCTGATTGTGGGTGGGTTTAATGGTAACAATGCAGTGCAAGCTTGGTGCAAATCGCGTCGCCGCTGTTGCTGGTGTGCAACGGATGCTGTTTTTTTTGGTGTTTTTCATTCGGGCGTGCTTCCGCCGGTTCCGCCGGGTGCGTGACGTGACACTGCTGGCTGGGCGCGTTGATGGATCCAAGATGCCAGTCCATCGCGTCGGCGAGGGCTTGCATTTTTTACCGGGCTCTGTCAGGCCAGCCCTGGCACGCCT
>JAYVXE010000353.1:0-4100 GCA_043785395.1 Burkholderiaceae bacterium
GTCGATTCCGCAGATTGGCGCCAGTGATTTCGGCTACCAGATTGCGCGCCAGTTTGGCCTGCGCATCGCAGCCACCCGCCCGGCCCTGGTGCCGCTGACGTTTGAGGCCGCCGATTGGGCTGGGTTTGCGTCTTTGGCCGGGGTCTCGTTGCCGGTGCAAATTGAGACCGGGACGAAGAAAAATCGCATGCTGTTTCACGAGGATTTGCTGTTCACCCACCGTGGCCTGAGCGGCCCGGCGGTGCTGCAAATATCGAGCTATTGGCAGCCCGGCAATGCACTGCACATCGATTTGGCGCCCGGCCTGGAGCCGGACCTGGCCCAAGCGCTGGCGCAGGCCAAGCTGCGCTCGCGCAAGCTTGTCGGCAATGAGCTCGCAGCCTGGCTGCCGGCGCGCCTGGCCGAGCTCTGGGTGCAGCAAGACGCCGCGCTGCAACGCCCCATCGCCGATGCCCCGACCAAGGCCTTGCAGGCCTTGGCGCAGCGGCTGACGCAGTGGCAGCTGACGCCCAACGGCAGCGAGGGCTACCGCAAGGCCGAGGTCACGGCCGGCGGCGTCGACACGCGTGAGCTGTCCTCGCAAACCATGGAGTCCAAGCAGCCCGGCCTGTACTTCATTGGCGAAGTGGTCGATGTCACGGGCTGGCTCGGCGGCTACAACTTCCAATGGGCCTGGGCCAGTGGCTTTGCCTGCGCACAGGCTTTGGCAGCCAAAATGCAGCTTTCGAAAAAGCTATAATGTTCGATTTTGGCAACTACCCTCCCTCACTGCCTTGCCTGTGACGTGCTGCAGCCCTTTCCAGCAGCCTCTGCGGATCTGGCTCTGCCAGGCCGCTAGTGGCGCCCCCTGCAAGGGGGTTGGCGCAGCGACACGAAGTGCGCGAAGCCTGGGGGTGTGTAGTTACTGACTTTGCTGGCAAAACCCCGACTGCCTGATCACCTTAAAGTCGGGGAACACCGCAGACAGCGCGCCTGGGCCCGATCTCCCATGGCTGCGTCGGTCTGCATATTTTCGGAAAAACATTACGTAATGACCACCATCCGTGTAAAAGAAAACGAGCCCTTTGACGTTGCCCTGCGCCGCTTCAAGCGCACCATTGAGAAACTCGGCCTGCTGACCGACCTGCGCGCACGCGAGTTCTACGAGAAGCCCACCGCCGAGCGCAAGCGCAAAAAGGCCGCTGCGGTCAAGCGCCATTACAAGCGCGTGCGCAGCATGCAACTGCCCAAGAAACTGTTTTAGTAACGGCTCACCCCCAGGCTTCGCTACGCTCTCGCCAACCCCCTTGCAGGGGGCGATACCAGCAGCCCGGCAAAGCCGGCTCTGCGGTCTCTCTGGAAAGTGAGCGCGCACTTCACAGGAAGGGCAGCGAGAGCTGAGTCGCATCCTGTGAAGCGCACGGCGGTCGATTAAGCTGTCAAAAACCACAAAAACCCGCGCTCGGGACGCCAAGCGCGGGTTTTTTGCGACCTGCGCCACGGCCCGCCCAGACGCCGGTTCCTCGTTTTCACCCTGGAGAACCCAATGTCCCTCAAAGACCAAATCACCGAAGACATGAAGAACGCCATGCGCGCCAAAGACAGTGCGCGCCTGGGCACCATCCGGCTGCTGCTGGCGGCCTGCAAGCAAAAGGAAGTTGACGAGCGGGTGGTGCTGGACGACGCCATGGTGGTCGCCATCATCGACAAACTGGCCAAGCAGCGCAAAGACTCGATTGCCGCGTTCACGCTGGCCGCACGCACCGACTTGGCCGACATCGAGTCCGCCGAGCTGGTGGTGCTAGAGGCCTATTTGCCGCAGCGCATGAACGCCGACGAAGTCAGCGCCGCCGTGCAGGCCATCGTTGCAGCACTCGGTGCAGGCGGCCCCGGCGACATGGGCAAGGTCATGGGCGCGGTCAAAACGCAGCTGGCGGGCAAGGCCGATATGGGGCTGGTGTCGGCGGCGGTGAAGGCGGCGCTGCAACATTGAACGCAGGCGGCTTGGGCGCAGGCGGGGCCGGTGGTGGCGTCCCGCCTAAACCAAGCTATTCATAGCTGCTACCGCAAGATACGTACCATTTCACAAAGAAAACGTATCGAAAATCAATAAAATAAAGCGCTGAATGCTATATTTAATATAGCTCAATGCCTGGGCAAACCCATAGGCTGGGCGGCCCACAACCAGCGCCAGACTCCAAGCTGCGCCGCCGGCCAGCTCAGTACCTTACTTGCCCACCAGCGCATTGAGCTTGTCGGCGGCAAACGGCGTGCTGCGCGTGCTCTCGCAGGGCATGCAGTCAACCGGCACGGCGGGTGCGGCGGCGAGTTTTTCTATCGCTTGCCAGAGCAGCGCAATTTGCTGCTCCTGCGAGCTTGCGTTGTCGATCAGGCCGCGCATCGCCTGCGACAGCGGGTCGTCTTCCTGGGTGATGCCGTAGGCCGAGAACGGGCGCGCAGGCGACTCTGCCAGGTCTGCGCTTTGCCCGGCTTTGGAGGGAATGATGCGGGCCGGAATGCCCACCGCCGTCGCTCCTGCCGGTACCGGCTTGATGACCACGGCGTTGCTGCCGATCTTGGCGCCGTCGCCAACCTCAAAACCGCCCAACACCTTGGCGCCAGCGCTGACCACCACATCGCGGCCCAGCGTGGGATGGCGCTTGACGCCTTTGTACAGCGAAGTTCCACCCAGCGTGACGCCTTGGTAGATGGTGCAGCCGTCGCCAATCTCAGCCGTCTCCCCCACCACCACGCCCATTGCATGGTCGAAGAAGACGCGCTCACCCAGCTTGGCGCCGGGGTGGATTTCGATTCCGGTCAGGCCGCGTGCCAGGTGCGAAATAAAGCGCCCCAGCCACTTGAAGCCGCGCTGCCAGCAGGCGTGCGCAAGCCGGTGCAGCACCACAGCGTGCAAGCCGGGGTAGCAGGTCAGAACCTCCCAGCGGCTGCGGGCAGCCGGGTCACGGTCAAGAATGCACTGAATATCGGATCGCAGACGGGAGAACATAGGCGGCAGAGAAGGGGTCAACAAAGAGGACTTGCGCAAAACATGCTGGACCGACGCCAGCCGGGGTTTATCAGCGCGAGCTGGCGTTTATCAGCGCGAACGCTGGGGTTTATCAGCGCGAACGCTGGGGTTTTGCCCCCAGTCGTGGCAAAAACAAGCGGCAGTCTATCGGTTTGGGCGCGCGGGTGCCGCCATCGCCTTGGCAACACCGCGCAAGATGTGGATTTCCTCTTCGGTCAGTGCGGCGCGGTTGAACAGGTGGTTCAACCGGGGCATCAGCTTCTTGGGCGCCTGCGGGTCAAGAAAACCGATCGCGGTCAGCGACTGCTCCCAGTGGTCAAGCATGCCGCGTACCTGCTGCGCGTCGGCATAGCGCGGCGCGGCTGGCTCGGCTGGCTCGGCGGCGGGAGCGGCAAAGCCCCCCAGGGCCAGCCGCCATTCGTAGGCCAGCAGTTGCACCGCAGCGCCCAGGTTGAGTGAGCCAAAATGGGGATTGCTGGGAATGTTGAGCGCCACATGGCAACGGTAGACGTCGTCATTTTGCATACCGAAGCGCTCTGATCCAAACAAAAAGGCCACCGAATGGTCGGTTTTCGCCAACGCCTCAAAGTGCGGCCGGGGCGTGACGGTGGGCGGGCCGAAGTCGCGGGCCACCATTGCGGTGGCGCACAGATGGCTGATGCCGTCGAGCGCTTCGTCCAGCGTATCGACGATGCGGGCGTTTTGCAGCACATCCAAAGCACCGCTGGCGCGCTGGATGGTTTCCTCGCGCCGCAGCACATTGGCCCAGCGCGGGGCGACCAGCACCAAGTCGTCAAAGCCCATCACTTTCATGGCGCGGGCGGTGGCACCCACGTTGCCAGCGTGGCTGGTCTGGATCAATACAAAACGGGTTTTCATAGCGTGTCACAAGCCTGCCCAAGACGGCAGCTAAAATCGCACTATTGTCGCCGCAGGCATTGCCCTGCGGCTTTTTCCTGGCAGCCTAGGAGCCTGTCGGACTTGGCGCATCGAAACGAAATGGAGCCCCAGCGAGGACAGTTTTTGCCGACTTTGCAGACCCATAGCCCCGCTATGGGTCAAGAAGGCGGTAAAAAATGGACCGCTGCGGCAC
>JAYVXE010000354.1:0-4067 GCA_043785395.1 Burkholderiaceae bacterium
GGGGCGACACCAGCGGCCTGGCAAAGCCATCTCCGTGGTGTCCGCTTGAAGGGCTGCGCGCACCTCATACAGCGGGATGCAATGGGCTGAGTAGTTACGAGGTGTCATAGTAAAGTATTTACGCACATGCCGATCGGTTGATTTATTGCCGATTAAAGTGGGCCCACGAGTCAAGACAAATTTGACATCAATTTAAGTTGGCCTCGATTCCACATGCAGCTGGACGGATAAGCCATTCAACCGCACGAGCCGCAGTATAGATATCAGCAACAGGCTTCGAACCTGCCGGCCCGCCCCTGGATTTTCTGCCCGTGTAGCCGTTTCACGCTGAAGGCGCGCCGTAAGCCCAACCCATAGCGTTGCGACGGATGGGTCGGGCGTAGGCCTGGCCAGCGGCGAGTCAGAATCGTCGCTTCAAGCATTCACCAACTGATGCACTGATTAAGCTCAAAGTCCGGTGCCGGTTGCGCCGCCAGGCCCCAATCTGCGGGCTCGATTTGCCCCCCGTCATCCTACAACGGTGGCCCGCGCGCCGGGGATATGCGTGGTGGCTCGGGCTCCACCCCGATGTGATCGAGGATCTTGCGGATCTGCGTGGCCTCGGCAATAAAGGCGATCAGGCGCATCCGGCGACGAGCAATGGCTACGGCAGGTCGCACCAGTTGTGCGCCGGCTGAATCCCACCGTTGCTTGAGCGGTAGCCGATACAGCCCAGCACGCTGTCAAACAACTGCTGGTGATGGGGCGTGAAGCCCGCGCTTTGCAAGGCCCGCAGCTTGGCGAATGCGCGCTGGTTGTGCTGCGGCTGCAAAAACCGATCGGAAGCCCAGACGATAAAAGGCACACGGAATTGCTCGGGAGGGGCAACTTCTTTGGGCGTTGCATGGAAGGAAATCCCATCGCCAATCGACTCGCCATGGTCGCTGGTAAAGAAAACGATGGCGTTTTTGTCACGCAGCGCATCCAGCGTGCTTTTGAGCATGTAGTCGACGTAGCCGATGCTGTTGTCAAAGGCGTTGACCAGCTCCTCCCGGCTGCAACCCCGGTCAATGCCCAGGCACTCAGGTTGAAAGCGGGCAAACTCCTGCGGAT
Source organism: Burkholderiaceae bacterium (assembly GCA_043785395.1). Lineage (GTDB taxonomy): Bacteria > Pseudomonadota > Gammaproteobacteria > Burkholderiales > Burkholderiaceae_C > JAGOEY01. Next base: position 1,093 of record JAYVXE010000354.1, read on the forward strand.
AACGCTGGCTGTACAAATAGTGTGAGCCTTTGGTGTGCAAAATCACCAGGCGCTTGCCCTTCGGATTCTTGGCCAGGGACTGCCTCAATTGGTCGACCAAGACCATGTCGTCAAGCCGTTGCTGGCGTGGCCCGTAGATCGAGGCCAGCGCCTCGCGCACTTCATAGTGGTTGGCGTCGACGCTGTTGTAGAACCAGGCCTCGCTTTGCAAGGCGTACAGCTCCGAGCTAAAGCCGAGCGAGCGCAACACCGAAAACACATTGCGCTCAGAGACGCTGCGCTGCGCATTGTCGGAGCTGCCGCCGGGGCGCACAAACATGCAGCGCAAGGACAGCTTGGTTGCGGTGTCGCACGAAGTACCGGCCAGGGCCACCAGATTCGGCTCTTGCGCCAGCAACGGCGTCGTGTCGCGGGCGTAGCCGAGCAAGCCCATGTGATCCCAGCGGGTGGTCTCTCCGATCACAAAAACCACGATCAAGTCATCCGCCGATGCTGGCGCTTGGTAATCAAAATGGGCCGCCGGGTCGAACAGCACCTGGTCGGCCCGGGCCTCGCCCAGCAGCTGGTAGACATGGGTTGCCAACCCTGAGATCCAATTGCTGGGCAGGTAGGAGTGGGCCAGCATGCCGCGAATGCTGGCCGCATACTGGTGCTTGCCGGGGGTCTGGGCTTGGTGGAGCTGGTTCACGCCTTGCACGCTGAGCACCAGCAAGGCCAGCGCCGCCGCGCCGCGCCATGCCGCAGCACCAAAACGCCGCAGCCCCTGCTTGGGCGAACCCACCAGCGGCACAGCCCAAAGCAGGCCGACGGGCAGCAGGCCGCACAACAGCAGCCACAGCAAGCCTTGGTAACCGATGGACTCAAAAGACAGATCGGTGTCCAGCGTAAGCGTCGAGGCGACGACGCCATAGCCAACCACCACCTGGAAAAAGATCATGTAGTAGCTGGCCGCAGCCGAGATCAACAGACTCAGACTGGCCAGTACTTTGTAGAAAAATTTGCCCAACAACCCGCACAGGCCAAACCAGACATAGCTGAGTGATACCGTTGTCACGGCGGCCAGCAGCGCCGTGGCGACCGCCAGCCAGCCGCCAGCACTGCCACTGCGCCACAGGCCGGGCAAGTTCAAAACCAAGCCCACGTAAAAACTGAGCAGCAGCGTGAGTGCGTGTTGGCGAAGTGGCGGCATAAAGCAAGGAGAAAGGCAGGATCAGCAACGAAGACGAAAAAAGACAGGACTTGCGCAAGCCACAGCGCGCCGATATTACAGGCAGTGGCAACTGCGCTTCAGCCGGTTTTTTTACGCCTGCGCCGCAATGACGCTGATTTCAATTTGGTAGGCCGGGTCGGCCAAGCGCTGGCACTCCACGGTGGCACGCGCTGGCGTGGTGTTGGGTGTCACCCAGGCTCCCCAGGCACGGTTCATTTCGTCAAAATTGTCCATGCCGGTGAGCCAAATCGTGACGCTCAGAATGCGGGTCTTGTCACTTCCGGCGACAGCCAGTAAGCGGTCAATATTGGCCAGGACTTGCTGGGTTTGGGCATAGACGCCCAGGCCGGCACCATCGTCGGCCACCTGGCCGGCGAGGTAAATGGTTTTTTGGTGAACCACGGCTTGCGACATGCGAGGGCCGGTTTCGATGCGTTGGATAGTCATGACAGTCTGAGTGTTGGAAGTGCTTGACGCCGCGGAGCGAAATGCCTGGCCCGCAGTCATTCTGTGGGCACCCGTCGGCCAAAGCGTTGGCATACCGCATCGAAGCTGCGCTTGAGCGCCAAGCCTTCGATACCGAAAATTGGAAACTTCAACAATTATCACGCTGGACGCAGCTGCTTCCAGCACGCCTGCAAGTTATTTCATCTGCATACATCCCGCCCTGGCCGCAGGCTTGGCACATTCTTAACACCCATCCTCAAACATCCGCATGGCCCACCCTGTGGCCAATGGACAAACCATTGCGCGCAGGGCTGGGGCCAAACAAATCGAGCCGTGCATCGGAGGGAAATACAGAAATACAGAAATACAGAAATGCATAAATGTGGCATTTTTGGCTAAATGGCTTTGGCCAAAAACATAAGAGACTGAATGGGCCCGTGTTTCCCCCTAAAATCGCAGCGGCCAAAAATACTGCGTGCGCGCAGCATCGCCACTGTCCACCGTTGGCGGCCCCTGGCAGCCCAGGCCGTGGCAGGATGGATAGACGGCGGCGGATTTTTGAAGAAATTTTGCCAAGCCGTGGCAAGCGACGGCCCTCACTTTTATTGTCCAGCGACAGGCGGCATTTTGAAAAAAATATTAATACCGGTTATCTCTCTGCTGAGCGGTGTCGGCCTGTTGGTGGTGGGGACTGGCCTGATGTTTGCCGCCATTGGTGCGCAGGCCAGTTCAGCCAACTTCCCCAGCCTGGTGACCGGCCTGGTGATGTCCGCCTATTTTCTGGGCTTTGTGTATGGCAGTTATGCCTGTCCACACATTATCCGCAAGGTTGGCCATATTCGCGCCTTTGCGGCAATGGCATCGATTGCCTCGGCCTTGCCCATCATGCACGCCCTTTGGCTGAACCCCTGGTTTTGGGGTGGCTTGCGCTTTGCCAATGGTGTTTGCCTGGTCGGCTTGTACATTGTGATCGAGAGCTGGTTGAATGTGGTCGCCAGCCGTGAATTGCGCGGGAAAATATTTGCCGCCTATATGGCCGTCAGTGGTGCGGCGATGGCGCTCGGACAATGGCTGATCTTGGTGGGAGACCGTTTGGGCTTTGTGCCATTTGCCTTGGCGTCGGTATTATTTTCATTCGCCTTGCTGCCGCTGACGCTGACACCGGTCGATGAGCCTAAGCCAACGGAAGCGCCGAAGCTGGGTTTGATCAATTTGTTCAAAATATCCCCGATTGGTGTGCTTGGCGCCATCAGCTCAGGCCTTTTGAATGGTGCCTTTTTCAGCCTGGGAACCATTTTTGGCCAAGGCGTCGGCCTGT
>JAYVXE010000355.1:0-4026 GCA_043785395.1 Burkholderiaceae bacterium
CAGCGCCATGCACAGGCCGCCAGCCCTCACCCCCGCCCTCTCCCAGAGGGAGAGGGAGTAAAACCAAGCCAGACCACCTGAGTAGTTACCAATCTATCAATCTCTCAATCTATCAATCCATCAACCCAACAAGCAAAGTGCGAAGCACAAGCGCCCTTCCAGCAAACACCGTCGAACCGGCTTTGCCGGGCGACTGGTGTTGCCCCCTGCAAGGGGGTTGGCGGCTACGCGCAGCGAGCAAGCCTGGGGGTGAGCCAAATTCATCTCCAGGTCTTGCGCTGTTTCCAGCGCTGGGTGGTGCCACTCAGGCCCAGCCCCTGCTGCCCGCCCCCGAGGTAGGCCTGCTGCACATCGGGCTTTTGCGCCAGCGCCGCACAACTGTCGGCCGCCACGATGCGGCCCAGCTCCATGATGTAGCCGTCGTCGGCATGGGCCAGCGCAATCGCAGCGTTCTGCTCGACCACCAGCACCGCGCATCCGGTGTCGTCACGGATGCGCTGGATGATCTGAAAAATCTCACGCGTGAGCAGCGGCGACAGGCCGAGCGATGGCTCATCAAGCATCAACAGCCGGGGCTGGGCCATGACCGCACGGCCAATCACCAGCATTTGCTGCTCGCCACCCGACAGCAGCCCGGCATGCTGGTGTTCGCGCTCGCGCAGGCGCGGAAACCATTGGTGGATACGCGCAAGATCGTCGCGTACGCCGTCTTGGTCACGCCGGGTGTAGGCCCCCATGGCCAGGTTGTCGCGCACGCTCAAGAACGGAAACACTTGGCGCCCCTCGGGCACCAGCACCAGGCCACGGCGGCAGACGGCGTCGGCGTCCAGCCCCTGCAGCGGCTGGCCGTCGAGCAGCACCTCGCCCTTGAACGGGTCAACCACCCCGGCCAAGGTGTTGAGCAGCGTGCTCTTGCCCGCGCCGTTGGCGCCCAGCACCGTGACCACACGCGCCGCGCCGACCTCGATGTTCACGCCCTGCATGGCCTTGACCGGGCCGTACCAGGTTTCCAGGTTGCGCACTTGGAGCAAGGGGGCACGCTCGGTGGCGGGCTCTTGGGCGAGCCGGGGAGGAGGAGAAGCAGAAGAAGAAGGGGAAGAAGGCGTTGGTATCCGCATGTTCAAGCTCCCAAGTAAGCGGCGATCACGGCGGGGTCGGCCTGCACCTGCGCCGGTGTGCCCTCGGCCAGCACGCGGCCCTGCGCCATGCACACCACACGGTCGGCCACGGCGCCCACCAAGGCCATGTTGTGTTCGACCATCAGCACGGTGATACCGAGCTCGCTGCGGATGTCGTCGATCCAAAACGCCAGCTCGCGGGTCTCCTCGGGGTTCAACCCCGAGGCCGGCTCGTCCAGGCACAGCAGCAGTGGCTGGGTGCACAGGGCGCGGCCCAGCTCGACCACCTTGCGCACGCCGTAGGGCAGACCGCTGACCAGCGCATGGCGCCAGGGCGACAGGTCGAGGAACTCGATCACCTGCTCGACAGCGGCACGTGCCTCTTCTTCCAACTGGGTCACCCGGGGCGTGTGCAGCATCTGCTGCCACCAAGTCCCCTGGGGGAAACGGTGGCGCCCCAGCAGCAGGTTGTCCTGCACCGTGGCGGCATCGAACAGCTCGATGTTCTGGAAAGTGCGCGCCAGGCCCAGCTCGACCACGCGGTGGCGCGCCAAACCGCCCAAATCCTGCCCCTGGAAGACGATGCTGCCGCTGTTGGGGGCAAACACCTTGGTCACGGTGTTGAGCAGCGATGTCTTGCCGGCACCGTTGGGCCCGATCACGGCCAGCACCTCGCCGGCATACACATCCAAGCTCAGCTCGGCAATTGCCTGCACACCACCAAAGGCCAGCGTAAGGTCGCGCACCTGCAGCAGCGCGGTGGTCGCCGCAGCACTCTGTGTCGTAGTCATCGGTAACGCTCCGATCGCATATAGCGCTTGGTGCGCCGGTAGGTGCCTCGCCGGTACAGCGGAAAGGATTCGATGAACACCCTCAGCTTGAGCCAGCGGCCATTGAGTCCGCCCGGCTCGAACAGCACGAACAGGGCCAGTACCAGCCCAAAGATAAAAGTCTCTAGACCAAACTGGCTCGCCACACTCTGTGGCAGCCAGGGCTTGAGGCGCGAGATCAGCGTCGGCATCAGGCTGATCAGCACGGCACCAAGCACCGCCCCGCGCAGACTGCCCAGCCCGCCAATGACCACCATCAGCACCATCTCCAGCGACAGCAGCAGCGTGAAGCCGTCGGGCGTGAGGTACCTCAAGTGGTGGGCCAGCAACGCCCCGGCAAGGCCGGTCACCCCCGCCGACAGCGCAAAGGCACCGATCTTCACACGCTCCACCCGGATGCCCAGCGCATAGGCCGCCGCCTCCGAGTCGCGCACCCCGATAAAAGCCCGGCCCAGGCCCGAGCGCAGCAGGTTGAGCAGCGCCAGCAACACCGCCACCAGCACCAGCAGGCAGAAGAAATAAAAGGTGCGCGGCCCGTCCAGCGCCAGCCCGGCCACGCGGGCCTCGGCCACGGCCAGACCGGTGAAGCCCCCGGTCACCGAAGCCCATTGGCCAATCACCTGCTCGACGATGATCGCGAACGCCAGCGTGACCATCGCCAGGTACAGCCCCGAGACCCGGATCGCCGGAATACCCAGCAGCCAGCCCGAGCCCGCACACACCAGGCCGGCCAACGGCAGCGACAGCACCACCGGAACGCCTCGGGAGAGCAGCCACGCATGGGTGTAGGCGCCGATGGCGACAAAGGCCGCATGGCCGAGTGAGACCTGCCCGGTGTAGCCGGTCAGCACCATCAGGCCCAGGCTGGCGATACACAGGATGAACACGTAGCTGAGCTCACCCAGCACAAACGGTGTAGCCAGCCAGGGCAGCGCACACAGCACAGCCATCAGCAGGCCGTAGCTCCAGCGCTGGCCGGGGTTGCGCAGCAAGGCAAACCCATCGCGGTAACGCCTGTGGTAATCAAATTTCATCACACTCTCCTTCCATGGGCTTCGCCGAGCAGGCCACGCGGGCGTACCACCAGCACACCGATCAACACCAAATAGGCAGCGATGTCTTTGCTGCCATCGGGCAGGTAGACCCCGGCGTACTGCTCGATCAGCCCGATCAACAGGCCACCGACGATGGCACCCGGAATGCTGCCGAAGCCGCCCAGCACCAAGGCCGCCAGCGCCTTGAGGGTGACCACCCACAGGCCAATATCGACCAACGTGATCGGCGCCAGCAGCACCCCTGCGACCGCCGCCGTGGCCCCGGCCAGCGCCCAGACCAGCGAGTTCACCTGCTTGACGCGCACCCCGCTCAGGTAGGCCGCCAGCTGGTTCTGCGAAGCCGCCTGCATCGCCACACCCAGGCGCGTGCCACGAAAGAACAGGAACAAGACCGCTGTCACCACCAAAGCCATGCCCAGAATCACCAGTTGCAAATCGGCCACCGCCACGCCGGCAAACTGCGTGGTCTGCCCGCTCCAGGGCGTGGCGTAGTTGCGCGATGTGGGGCCGAACACCATGCTGACGAGGCCGCGCAGCATGAAGGCCAGCGCAATCGTCAGCATCACGCCCGAGAACTGCGGCTGGCCTGCGATGCGCCGGATCACCAGGGCGTCGAGCGCGAAGGCCAGCCCGGCGACCAGCACCATGGTCAGCAGCAGCGCGGCCCAAAACGGCCAGCCCCAGACCGTGATCAGGCCCCAGGCGACAAAGGCCGAGACCACCAGCAGGTCGCCGTGGGCGAAGTTCAGCACCTCGGTGGCCTTGTAGATAAGCACCAGGCCCAGCGCCACCAGCGCATAGATGGCACCCACGGCAATGCCGTTGAGCGTGAGCTGGGCCAGGGTGGTGAGCGCGGCGTTCATCCATCCACCCGTTCGATCAGCATGGCCACGGCCACCCCCGCTGCGCCGCAGATGGCGACCACGGCGCGGCGTGCGCCGCGCCGCTCCAGCTCGTCCAGCGCCATCCCCACCAGCGCGCTGCCGGTCGAGCCCATGGCGTGGCCCAGCGCGATGGCGCCGC
>JAYVXE010000356.1:0-12723 GCA_043785395.1 Burkholderiaceae bacterium
GCGGTAACCCGCAGGACATAGGCCGCAGCGGCCTCGGCGGGCCGCACGGCCTCCAGCGCTTCGGCGTCTTCTGGCAGATCGGCGGCGTGCGCGGGATCGGTCTCACTGCTGCACGGGATGCCGGTATTGGCCAACAGCAGGCGGTGCGGCAGGCCGAGTTGCGTGAGCAGCTGGGCGCGGCGCGGGCTTTGGGAGGCGAGGTAGATGAAGGATTGTTCTGGCATGGCGTGCTGGCGTGGTAGGGCGGCTAGCGCAGCGCACTGCGCCAGATTATTCGCGGTGGTAAGGGTGGCCGCTGTTGAGCGACCAGGCACGGTAGAGCTGCTCAATCAAGAGCACCCGGGCAAAGGCATGGGGGAGGGTCAGGTCGGACAGGCGGATGCGTTCGTGGGCGGCTTGGCGAAAGGCCGGCTCGATGCCGTCGGGCCCGCCAATCACCAAGGCCACGTCATCACCGCCCAGCTGCCAGGCGCTGAGCCGGGCTGCCAATGCGGCGGTGGTGAGTGCCGTGCCGCGCTCGTCAAGCACAACGATGCGCGCGCCCTTGGGGATGGCGGCCTCGATCCGTTCGCGCTCGGCGGCGTACAGCGTCTCTAGGGTTTTAGAGCCTCGGGGCTCGGTTTTGACGGCCTTGAGCTCTACCCGCAGCGCTGGCGGAAAACGCTTGGCGTAGTCGCCATAGGCACGGTCGGCCCAGTCGGGCTGGCGTTGGCCGACCGCAACAATCACCAGCTTCATGGGCGCGGGCTCAGGCGGACTTGCGCGCTACGGTTTTTTTGGCGGCTGGCTTGGCGCGTGCTGGCGCAGCTGTGGCAGCGGTCTTTTTAGCCGCCGGCTTCTTGGCTGGCGGCTTGCCTACCACCACTTTCTTGGACGGCACGGCCGTGGTTTTGACGACCACGGCCTTGGTTGCCGTCTTTTTAGCGGGCACGGCAGCGGCTTGGCGCTTGGCGGATTTAGCCGGAGTGGCCGGGGCTGGGCTGTTGCGCTCGCTGGGTGCAGCAGCCTTGGCGGCGGCGACTTTCTTGGCGACCGAGCGCCGTGATGGCTGCTCAGGAATCGACAGAATCGGCGCCTCTGGCGACAGTACCGGGCGCTGCGGGGCAATTGGTTTTTCCAACTCGCGCCGGGCTTTGGCCGCTTTTTTGGCGTCGGCAGGAGAGATTTTTTTGGGGCTCGCTTTGGCCGCAGTTTTGGCTGGGGTTTTGGCTGCGGTTTTAGCCGCCTTGCGCTTGGGCTCAACCTCTTCCGCTTCGATTTTGGGTGCGGGCTTGGGTGCTCCGAGTTTGAGGCGCACCGGGGTCTCGCCCCATAGTTCTTCCAGGTTGTAGTACTGGCGAATCGCGGGCTGCATGATGTGCACGACCGCTGCGCCGCAGTCAACAATGATCCATTCGCCGTTGTCTTCGCCCTCGCTGCGCGGTTTGCCAAAACCGGCCTCGCGGACGGCGTCGCGAACGCTGGCGGCCAGTGCCTTGGTTTGGCGGTTCGAGCTGCCTGTGGCAATCACCACGCGCTCAAAAAGGGGCGATAAGCGCTCGGTGTCGAAGACTTGGATGTCGTGCGCTTTCACGTCTTCCAGGCCATCAATGATGGCGCGCTGGAGCTTGGTGACGTCTTTTTTGGCAGCGGCGTCGGTGCGGGAGGAGGTAGGGGTAGTCATCGGGCAGGGGTGTAGAGATGGTGTTGGTCAATATAGCGTGCAACGCCTTGGGGCAGCCAATGGTCGACATTTTGCAGGGCGGCGACCTGGCTGCGGATGGTGGTGGCGCTGAGGTTTTGGGCCGGCAGTTGGAGCATTTTTAGCCGTGCATGGGGGTATTGGGATGTGTATTGGGATGCATCGAACAGCGAATCCGAGGCTGTTGGTAAAGCGCGTTCAGCTATACAAATTGTAGCAGATTCCAGAATCTCTTGCCAGGCCTGCCAGTGGGGCAGGGTGGCCGCTTGGTCGGCCCCCATCAACAAGAAGAGCGCGGCGTTGGCGTACTCGGCTTGCAGCTCACGCAGGGTGTCCACGGTGTAGGTGGGGCCGGGGCGTTCCAGCTCGCGTGCATCCACGACGACGCCGGGGATGTCGGCAAACGCCAGCCGTGCCATGGCCAGCCGGTGCGGCGCAGCGCTCAGTGGGCGTGTTTTGTGCCAGGCTTGGCCGGTCGGGAAAATGCGCAGCTGGTCCAGCTGCAATTGCGCCGTGGCGGCCTGCGCCAGGGCCCGGTGGGCTTGGTGGGGCGGGTCAAAAGCTCCGCCAAAAATGCCCAGCCGCCGCACGGCTGCCGGCCCACTTGGCTGCGGCACGGCTACAGCCATGCGCGGCGTACCAAAAACTGCGTGCTGAGCGCGGCCTCGGGCGAGCCGGGCTCGATGGCGCGCTGGTAGCTCCAGGCCGCCAATGGGGGCATGGAGAGCAAAATCGACTTGGTGCGCCCGCCCGATTGCAGGCCAAAGTGCGTACCGCGGTCCCAGACCAAGTTGAACTCGACATAGCGGCCGCGCCGGTAGAGCTGAAATTCACGTTCGCGCGCCGTGTAGGCCAGGTCTTGGCGGCGTTGCAAAATCGGGAAGTAGGCGCCGATAAAGGCGTCACCCACCGACTGCATGAGCGCAAAGCCGCCCTCAAAACCAGCCTCGGCGTAGTCGTCGTAAAAAATGCCGCCCACCCCGCGCTGCTCGTTGCGGTGTTTGAGAAAGAAGTAGTCGTCGCACCACTGCTTGAAGCGCGGGTATTTGTCGGCCCCAAACGGCGCCAGCGCCTGCTGGCAGGCTTGGTGAAAAAATACCGCGTCTTCTTCAAAACCGTAACTTGGCGTCAAGTCCATGCCACCACCGAACCAACATACCGGTGCCTGTCCAGGAGGGCTTGCAATGATCATGCGCACGTTCATGTGCACCGTTGGCGCGTAGGGGTTGCGCGGATGAAACACCAGCGACACGCCCATCGCCTCGAACGGCGCCCCGGCCAGCTCGGGCCGGTGTTGGGTGGCCGAGGGCGGCAGGGCCGCGCCGCGTACCTGCGAGAAGCCACAACCGGCGCGCTCAAAGACCGCGCCGTTTTCCAAAATCTGGGTGACGCCGTCGCCCGCCAAGATGGCGGCGGGCTCTTTGTGCCAGGCATCGACGGTGAAACGCGTGGCTGTGCGCAGGTCGTCTTTTTCTGCTTGGGCGTCCTCCGCGGCCTGCACCGCCGCCGTGATGCGGCCTTGCAAGCCCAGCAACCAGTTGCGTACCAACTGCACCGGCTCCATCAGCGTGGCCCCAGTGCACGGTAGCCGATGTCACGGCGGTACTGCGCACCATCGAAGTGGATTTTGTGCAGCGCGGCGTAGGCCTGTTGCTGCGCTTGCTGGACGCTGTCGGCCAGCACGGTGACGCACAAAACCCGGCCACCGTTGGTGCGCAAAACGCCGTCGCGCAAGACCGTCCCAGCATGGAACACCATCGTGTCGGCGTCGCCTGCTTGGCTGCTGCTGCTGTCCACCGGCAGGCCGCTGATGGCGTCGCCCGCGCGCGGTGCCTCGGGGTAGCCGTGGGCGGCCATGACCACGCCCAAGGCGCAGCGCGGGTCCCATTGCAAGTCGACTTGATTGAGCTGGCCGTCGATCGCAGCCATCAGCAGTGCGCACAAATCGGTTTGCAAGCGCATCAGGATGGGCTGTGTTTCGGGGTCACCGAGCCGGCAGTTGAACTCCAGCGTTTTGGGTTGGCCCTGGGCATCGATCATCAGTCCGGCATACAAAAAGCCGGTGAAAGGAATACCGTCTTGCGCCATGCCCTGGACTGTTGGCGCGATGATGTCGCGCAGTGCCCGTGCGTGCACCTCGGCGCTGACCACCGGTGCCGGTGAGTACGCGCCCATGCCGCCGGTGTTCGGCCCGGCCTCGGCGTCGCGCAAACGCTTGTGGTCTTGGCTGGTGGCCAGCACGGTGACGTTGCGGCCGTCGCACATGGCAATGAAGCTGGCCTCTTCGCCTTGTAAGAACTCTTCAATCACGACCCTGGCACCACCCTCGTTGTGCTGTACGCCCAGGCTGTTGTCATGCAACATGAAGTCAATCGCCGCATGCGCCTCGGCCAGCGTCTGCGCCACCACCACGCCCTTGCCAGCGGCCAGGCCATCGGCCTTGACGACGATGGGTGCGCCCTCGGCCTCGACATAGGCGTGCGCCGTGGCGGCGTCGGTAAAGCTCTGGTAGCGGGCGGTGGGAATGCCGTGGCGCACCATGAAAGCCTTGGAAAACGCCTTGGAACTCTCCAGCTGCGCGGCCTGTTGGCTGGGGCCAAAAATCCGCAGGCCTTGGGCTCGGAAGGCGTCCACAATGCCGGCGGCCAAGGGCCCTTCTGGGCCGACCACGGTCATGCCAATCTGGTTCGCCAAAGCCCAGTCGCACAGCGCGCCGATGTCGGTGATGGGCAGGTTCTCAATCCTCTCAGAGCCTGCCGTGCCGCCATTGCCCGGTGCGACATAGACTTTGTCGACCAGGGCCGATTGGCTTAACTTCCAGGCCAGTGCGTGCTCGCGCCCGCCACCCCCCACAACCAAGACCTTCATACGTGAACTTTCAGAGACGGAATTAAAGAGCGGCATTGTGGTAGATCTCTTGGACATCGTCCAAGTCTTCCAGAACATCGAGTATTTTTTGCATTTTGACGGCGTCCTCGGTGCTGAGCTCAACCGTGTTGTCGGCCCGCATCGTGACCTCGGCCAGCTCGGCCGTCAAACCCGCCAGCGCCAGCGCCTGCTGCACAGCTTCAAAATCGGCGTAGGCGGTCAAAACCTCGATAGCACCGTCGTCGCCGCTGATCACGTCTTGGGCACCGGCCTCCAGCGCCAGCTCGATCAGGCGCTCTTCGTCGGTGCCGGGGGCGAAAATAAGCTGCCCGCAGTGCTTGAACTGGAACGCCACCGAGCCCTCCGTGCCCATGTTGCCGCCGTGCTTGCTGAACGCATGGCGTACCTCGGCGACGGTGCGCACCCGGTTGTCGGTCATGGTGTCAACGATGATGGCCGCACCACCAATGCCGTAGCCCTCGTAGCGGATTTCCTCATAGGTCACGCCTTCCAGCGTGCCGCAGGCCTTGTCGATGTTGCGCTTGACGGTGTCGGCTGGCAGATTGGCCGCCTTGGCCTTTTCTACCGCCAGCCGCAGCCGTGGGTTGACGCTCAAATCGCCGCCGCCCAGGCGTGCTGCAACCGTGATTTCACGGATCACACGGGTCCAGATTCGGCCCCGCTTCTCGTCTTGCCGCCCTTTGCGGTGTTGAATATTCGCCCATTTACTGTGTCCAGCCACGGGAATTCCTTCTGTTGGATTGCGTCAGAAGGGGCGATTTTAGTCGGCTTGGCAGGCCTTAGTCGTGGCCGCTGGCTGTGGCCAGCTCGCGGCGCAAGCGCCGTGCTGCGGCCACCATATTGCCCAGCGCGGCCTCCGTCTCGGGCCAGCCCCGCGTTTTGAGGCCGCAGTCGGGGTTGACCCACAGGTTGGCAACCGGCACCACGCTGGCGGCTTTTTGCATCAGCTGCACCATCTCGTCCACGCTGGGCACACGCGGTGAGTGGATGTCGTACACGCCGGGGCCGATCTCGTTTGGGTATTTGAAGGCGCCCGCGCCCGGCTGGGCGCTTCCCGCGAACGCGCGCAGCAACTCCATGCCGGAGCGGCTGGTCTCGATGGTGATCACGTCGGCGTCCATGGCGGCGATCTCGGGCAGGATGTCGTTGAACTCGCTGTAGCACATGTGGGTGTGGATCTGCGTTTCGTCGCGCACACCACTGGCGCTGATACGGAAGGCGCGGGTGGCCCATTGCAGATACGGCTTCCAGCCGGCGCGGCGCAGCGGCAGGCCCTCGCGGATGGCGGGTTCGTCGATTTGCACGATGCCGATGCCGGCTGCCTCCAGGTCCACCACCTCGTCCCGGATCGCCCAGGCGATCTGTTCGGCGGTGCTGCTGCGGGGCTGGTCGTTGCGCACAAAGGACCATTGCAAGATGGTGATGGGGCCGGTCAGCATGCCCTTCATCGGCAGCGTGGTCAGGCTTTGGGCGTAGGCCGTCCACGCCACCGTCATCGGTGCGGGGCGGGCCACGTCGCCATAGATGATGGGCGGCTTGACGCAGCGCGAACCGTAACTTTGCACCCAGCCGTTCTGGGTGAAGGTGAAGCCGTCCAGCTGCTCGCCAAAGTATTCGACCATGTCGTTGCGTTCAGCTTCCCCATGCACCAGTACGTCCAGGCCCAGGGCTTCTTGCTTGCGCACCGCCAAGCTGATCTCGGCTTGCATCTTGGCGCGGTAGTCGGCCCTGTTGAGCGTGCCGCGTTTGAAGGCTGCACGTGCGGCGCGAATTTCCGCCGTCTGCGGGAACGAACCAATGGTGGTGGTGGGCAGGACAGGTAATTGCAGGCGCTGGCGCTGTACCGACTGGCGTTGCGCAAAACCGCTACCGCGCTGGTCGTCGCCGGCCATGCTGTGTGTGAGGCGCAGGGCCACGTCGGCGCGGTGTACGCGGGGGCTGCTGCGGCGGGTGGTGAGGGCGGCGCGGCTGCTGTCCAGTTGGTTTTGCACCGAGGCTGTTTGGCCGTCGAGCACGGCGCTGATGACCTGCAATTCGCCGAGTTTTTCGACCGCGAATGCAAGCCAGGAACACACATCGGCGTCCAGCCGGTCTTCGCCTTGCAGGCTGAGCGGCACATGCAAGAGGGAGCACGACGGGGCAATCCACAGCTCGCCCCGGTGTTTGTCGACCACCGGTTGCAGCAGCGCCAGCGCGGCGTCAATGTCGGTACGCCAGATGTTGCGACCGTCCACCACACCTACCGACAACACTTTGTGTGCGGGCAGCCAGTCGGCCACACCGGTCAGCTCTTCGGGGCTGCGCACGGCGTCCACATGCAGGCCCGCGACCGGCAACTGGCAGGCCAGGCGCAGGTTCTCGGCCAGGGGCGAAAAATACGTCGCCAGCAGCAGCTTGGGTGCGCTGCGGGCGAGTTGCCAGTAGGCGGGCTCGAAGGCGTGGCGCCAGTGGTCGGGCAGGTCCAGGCCGAGGATGGGCTCATCGATTTGCACCCATTCCACGCCTTGTGCTTTTAATCGCGCGAGGATGGATTCGTACACCGGCAGCAGCGACTCCCGCAGACTGAAACGGTCGAAACTTTCTTCTTTGGACTTGCCTTGCCAGAGGAAGCTCAGTGGCCCCAGCAGCACCGCCTTGACTTTGTGGCCCAGCGCCTGCGCCTCGACCACCTCATCAAACAGGCGTTCACTGGCGACGCGAAATTGCGTGGCGGCGCTGAATTCGGGCACCAGGTAGTGGTAGTTGGTGTCGAACCACTTGGTCATCTCCAGCGCGGGCTGTCCGGCTGTGGCGTCGGCCGTGCCACAGCCGCAACCCGTATCGTGTCCTGCATGGGTATGGGTTTGCACCCCACGCGCCATCGCGAAATAACGGCCCAGTTCGGCGTCACCGCTTTGGAAGCCAAACCGCGCAGGCTCACAGCCCAGCAGCTGGATGTGGTTGGCCACGTGGTCGTAGTAGGCGAAGTCGCCCACCGCCACAAAGTCCAGCCCGGCGGCCTGTTGCAAGGCCCAGTGGCGTGCCCGCAAAGCGGCGCCAACGGCCTCCAATGCGGTGGCGCTGAGGGCACCCTGCCAATGCTGCTCCAGCGCAAACTTCAGCTCCCGCTGCGCGCCCATGCGTGGGAAACCCAAGGTATGTGTACGAACCATGCTGCTGCTCTTTCTACGGTAAAGGACGAAGAACGGCATGGTCGGCGCATTTCATTTATTATTCAAACGAAAATTTTTGCGCATCAAGTTGAAAAATATTAATACTGAAAATATGACACGGTTGTGAAGCTGGCGCAGGAGCGTGCGGCGCCGTGGCGCAAACGGTAGGCCAACGATGGGTAAAATCTGCCGCCTGCCGATCTGGCGCTCGCCTTGCATGCGGGTGCCGCCTGCGCCAGCGTCGTCGGCAGCGGCCATTTCCTGCTCCCAAACGGCTTGCGAAAGCACAGAACGGAGCATTATTTTTTTCACGACTTACGCAAAACCCACCGGTTGCGCTCATCCAACTTCGTCAACACCCTTGTGTCGCGCCGAACAAGCATGTTTGCGTCAGTTCCCTACGTCTCACCGACACACTCCATGATTCAAATCACACTTCCAGACGGTTCTAAACGCGAGTATCCCGGCCCGGTCACCGTGGCTGAGGTGGCTGCATCGATAGGCCCAGGCTTGGCCAAGGTGCTTGTTGCGGGGCGGGTTGATGGCCGTTTGGTCGATGCCTGTGAGCCGATAGCGCAGCATGCAACGCTCCAGATCATTACCCCGAAGGACGCCGAGGGGCTGGAGATCATTCGCCACTCCAGTGCCCACTTGCTCGGCCATGCCGTCAAACAGCTCTACCCGAGCGCCAAGATGGTGATTGGGCCGGTGATCGAAGATGGTTTTTACTACGACATTGCGTATGAGCGCCCGTTCACACCCGAAGACATGGAGGCGATTGAGCAGCGCATGAAAGTCCTGATTGCGCAGGACTACGACGTGCTCAAGAAGATGACGCCGCGCGCCGAGGCGATTGCGTTGTTCACGCAGCGTGGCGAGGACTACAAGCTGCGCTTGATCGAGGACATGCCGCAGGAGCAGGCCCTGGGCCTGTACCACCACCAAGAATATGTGGACATGTGCCGTGGCCCGCATGTGCCGAATACGCGCTTTTTGAAGGCCTTCAAGCTGATGCGGGTATCGGGCGCGTACTGGCGTGGTGACGCCAAAAACGAGCAATTGCAACGTATTTATGGCACGGCCTGGGCCGACAAAAAAGACCTGGAGGCCTACATCCAGCGGATCGAGGAGGCCGAGCTGCGCGACCATCGGCGGCTCGGGCGTGAGCTTGACCTGTTCCATATCGACGAGCACTCGCCGGGCACGGTTTTTTGGCACCCCAAGGGCTGGACGGTTTGGCAGCAGGTCGAGCAGTACATGCGCCGGATCTACCAGGACAACGGCTACCAAGAGGTCAAGGGGCCGCAAATTTTGGACAAGGGCCTTTGGGAAAAAACCGGCCATTGGGACAAGTACCGCGAGAACATGTTCACGACCGAGAGCGAGAAACGCGACTATGCGCTCAAGCCCATGAACTGCCCGGGCCACATCGTGATCTTCAACCAGGGCGTCAAAAGCTACCGCGATCTGCCACTTCGTTATGGCGAATTTGGCCAGTGCCACCGCAACGAGCCGTCTGGCGGTTTGCACGGCATCATGCGGGTGCGTGCCTTTACGCAGGACGATGGCCACATTTTTTGCACCGAAGCGCAGATCCAGCAGGAATGCATCGACTTCACCGCCTTGCTGCAGCGGGTCTACCAGGACTTTGGCTTCACCGACATCATCTACAAGGTGGCCACCCGCCCCGCGCAGCGCATTGGCTCCGAAGAGAGTTGGGACCGGGCCGAGCAAGCGCTGATCCAAAGCTTGGAAACCTCGGGTTGCAGCTACCAAATTGCACCTGGCGAGGGGGCGTTCTACGGCCCTAAGCTGGAGTACACCCTGCGTGATGCGATTGGCCGCCATTGGCAGTGCGGCACGATCCAGGTCGACCCCTCGATGCCCGAGCGTCTGGGGGCGGAGTTTGTGGGCGAAGATGGGGCGCGCCATCGCCCGGTCATGCTGCACCGGGCCATCGTTGGCAGCTTGGAGCGCTTCATCGGGATTTTGATCGAGCAATACGCTGGCGCACTGCCTACTTGGCTGGCGCCCGTGCAGGTCGCCGTCCTGAATATCACGCAGGCGCAGGATGATTACTGTCGCGAAATTGCCAAAACGCTGCAGAGTCAAGGGCTCAGGGTTGAGCTTGATCTTAGGAACGAAAAAATTACGCGTAAAATACGCGAGCATTCAATGCAGAAGCTGCCCTACATCCTTGTCGTTGGCGACAAGGAGAAGGCAGCAGGCACCGTTGCAGTGCGTGCCCGGGGTCATCAAGACCTTGGTGTGATGCCACTCGATGCGTTCGCGCAAACAATCGCCAGTGACATCGCCCTCAAACGCTAATTTTGAATAAAATCAGCCTCTGACGCACGCTGCTTATGCGGAGTATGCTATATAATTTATAGCAGTATATTTTTAAAGGATTGAGCCATCGCTACTGAATTTCGTGACCGTCGTCACCGCGAAGAACGCAAGCACCGCTTGAATCGGGAAATCATGGCCCCGGAGGTTCGACTCTCCGGGCCGGAGAACGAGCCGCTCGGCATCGTGAGTATCTCGGAGGCCTTGCGTATGGCAGGTGAACTGGATGTTGATCTGGTGGAAATCGCAGCTACTGCGACGCCGCCCGTCTGCCGTTTAATGGATTACGGCAAGTTCAAGTACCAAGAGCAAAAGCGTGCGGCGGAGGCCAAGGCCAAACAGACGGTTATCGAAATCAAGGAGGTGAAATTCCGCCCTGGTACCGATGATGGTGACTACAACATCAAGATGCGCAATATTCGCCGTTTTCTTGAAGATGGCGACAAGTGCAAGATCACGCTGCGCTTTCGGGGGCGTGAGATCACGCACCAGGAAATCGGCATGGCTTTACTCAAGCGGATTCGTGATGATCTGGGCGACCTGATTTTGGTCGAGCAGTTTCCGAAGCTGGAAGGCCGCCAGATGATCATGATGATTGCGCCGGGACGCAAAAAGCCAGCGGTGAAAGCCGTGGCTGAGGCAGCGGCGACAAGCAGCGCATAAATACATAAATAATAGGACTTACGCAAAATTGTCCTGGTCAGGCATTTTTCCGCAGGCAGTACCCTTGTACTGCTGGTCAAAAAAACGACGCCAGGGCGGTTTTGCGTAAGTTCTGAATAAATGCCCAAGGCCTAGGCTTTGGGCCGAGGGTTGTGGGGCATCTGCTGCGGTAGGTGTCTTGCAGATGGTGGCGCTTGGCGCTGCCGTTTGGCGGGATTCAATACCCGTCAGCTGGTGCTGCAGTCACACGCAGCATCCAGCGGCGAATGAAAATTTCGCCATCAAGTGGCTCGGGGCTAACAAGTTCGCAATGGGTTTACGAACGCCTCACGAGCACAATGTAAAAGGAGCATTAATATGCCCAAAATGAAGACCAAAAGCAGCGCCAAAAAGCGCTTCCGCGTTCGTCCAGGTGGTACCGTCAAGCGCGGTCATGCCTTCAAACGTCACATTTTGACCAAGAAGACCACCAAAAATAAGCGCCAATTGCGCGGTATTACGCTGGTGCATGAGACCGATATGGGCCATGTCGCACAGATGTTGCCCGGCCGTGGCATTTAATTAACGACGAACAAGGAGTACACACATGCCTCGCGTCAAACGTGGTGTAACGGCTCGCGCCCGCCACAAAAAAAGTTTTAGCCCTTGCAAAAGGTTTCCGCGGCCGCCGCGGTAATGTCTTCCGTATCGCCAAAGAAGCGGTAATGAAGGCCGGGCAATATGCCTACCGCGACCGCCGTACCAAAAAACGCGTGTTCCGCCAGTTGTGGATCGCCCGTATCAATGCTGCAAGCCGTTCATTCGGCATGACATATAGCCAGTTTGCCAACGGCCTGAAAAAAGCCGGCATCGAGATTGACCGCAAGGTGCTCTCCGACATGGCCATCCATGACAGCGCTGCTTTCGGCGCTATCGTTGAACAGGTTAAAGCCAAGCTGGCTGCCTGATTTTCAGAAGCGGCATGCTGTTAAATTAATAGCTGCTTGCGCACGAAAATAAAGGGCTGGAGCTTGAAAAGGCTCTGGCCCTTTTTTATGGTTTTTCGAATTCCGCAGAAGAAAATTTATGAACGAATCCGATGCCCTGAGTGAATTGGTCCATAGCGCCAAAGCCGGTTTTGATCTGGCCATGACGCCCGCCGACCTGGAGAACGCCAAAGCGCAGTTCCTGGGCAAATCGGGCCGCGTCACAGAACTGATGAAGGGCATGGCGCTACTTTCCGTGGATGAGAAAAAATCCCGTGGTGCTGCCATCAATCTGGCCAAGCAGGCCATTGAAGCCGCACTCAACGAACGCCGCCAGGCGCTGGCCCATGCCGAGCTTGAAAAGCAGCTCAAGGCCGAAGCGTTGGATGTCAGCCTGCCGGGCCGGCAGCGCGCGCAGGGCGGTTTGCATCCTGTGTCGCTCACGCTGGAGCGCATTGAGGCCATCTTCGGCTCCATGGGATTCGACGTGGCGCAGGGCCCCGAGATAGAAACCGACTGGTTTAACTTCACAGCGCTCAATACGCCCGAAGACCATCCGGCGCGGTCCATGCACGACACGTTTTATGTCGAAGGCGGCACCGAAGCCGCGCCGAATTTGCTGCGCACCCACACCAGCCCGATGCAGATCCGCTATGCGGTCCAGCACGTCAAGAAACACCGTACCGTGATTGATGCCGGTGGCGCCATGCCCGAGATTCGCGTCATCGCGCCGGGCCGCACCTACCGTGTTGACAGCGACGCCACCCATTCGCCGATGTTTCACCAGTGTGAAGGTTTGTGGATTGGCGAGAACGTGAGCTTCAAGGACTTGAAGTTCGTGTTCACCGATTTTTGCCGTACTTTCTTCGAGAACGATGACTTGGTGCTGCGTTTCAGGCCCAGCTTCTTCCCATTCACTGAACCAAGCGCCGAGATTGATATCCAGTTCCAGACAGGCCCTCTGGCTGGCCGCTGGCTTGAAGTGGCAGGCTCTGGCCAGGTGCACCCGAACGTGGTGCGCAACATG